>JAAELY010000249.1 GCA_024226335.1 bacterium | reverse complement strand
CTGTTCAGTCGAGGTGTTGACGCCGCTCTTCAGGCGTTTAAAGTCACCCTGGCAATCGACTTCGACGCGCTTGCTGAAGTCACCATCGGCCAGTGCGCCGACCACGCCGTTGACCTCCGTGATCACGTGTTGTTGCGATTCCATCAGCTGGTTGAATGCGGAGACCGTTCGCCCAATCTCATCCCGCCCGTTGATCTCGGCGCGGAGGGAGAGATCTCCAGTCTTTCCGACTCCAATGACGGCTTCCGACAGCTTTTGAAGCGGTCGCGTGATCCCCATAGCAATCGTGAAGCTGACCCAGCCACCTAGCACGAGTGCGAGCGCCAGGATGATCCATTCCATGGTAATCATCGCCGCGACTTTCCCGGAGGATTCGGCGGCGAACATTCCAACCGCCTTGTTCATGTTCTTCAGAGTCTCGATATTGAGAGTGCGGATCTCGCTCATGTTCGCCAGATATGCCGCCGAGTTCACCTGATCCTGCGCAATCGCTGCCGCCGTGGTCTGCAAAGCGCCCCACTTCTCAGCTACCACTGCCAACTGCTGCTGTATCTCGGTATTCTGAGTCCCCGGTAGCAGCAACTCTTTCTGCATGCCGAGATCCGAGAAAGTGGCACCGCCTTCTCGCAGGGCCGCTAGCGATACCTCAAAGAGCTTGCGCGTCTTCTGGTAGGGAGCCTCGGCCCCCGTGGTCAAAAGCTGAGCGGCAAGATTGGCGTCGTTCGTAATCGACGCCTTCAGAACCAGCAAGCCCATCAGATCGCCTACACGGAAGTCTCTCTTTGGGCTACTCGGAAGAGCGTTGTGGCAGGAGACGCAACCCTGCTTCGCCAGATCCGCTCGGGCGTAGAACAGCGAAGCCCCGGTGCCGCGTGCAACGACACGGGTGAATGGAGTGTCGGGGTTCTCAGCGAGAGCCGCCCACGCCGCCTCTCCAATCTCAGTCTTCAGACCCTTTTCGGGATCGATATTGTACTTGCTGAGCAGCTCGTACTCGTATCCCGCATCACCACCGCGAATGATGTCGGCGACCTCCTGGGTAAACGTCGCGGGTGCCGGTATGGCGTTGTGCACCCCAGCGTAGTCTGGTGATGCGTACACCGCGCTATCGTCTCTCTTGAGCTTCCCGACGACGTTCTTGGCGTAGTAGGCGCGGTCGGCCAGAACCTGTGCCGCCGCCGTTTCCACCCGAGAGACCGTAGAGGCGAGTACCTGGCGACCGGAAAGCTCGTCCAATAACTCCTTCGTGTACTTCTGGGTCAACATACGCTGACGACCGGCGACGTTGATTACGCTGGCGTCAGCTTTTTGCTGGTTCAGCGTCAAGACCGTATAGGTGACGACTCCAATCAGAGTACTGGCGAATAGCAACGCCAGACCGGCGAGTTTCCTACCTACAGGGAGGTCGCGAAAGAAGTTCGAAGTGGTCTCGGGGGTTTCTGGCATCGGAAGCAATTCCCTTTGTTGGGTACGCAAATCCCGAGCACAGTCGAACGGAATTCCCGCGGGTAGACCCGCGAAACCGCCGATCGAACCCATGCCTAAATTCCATATCAGTTCAACTTCTCCGATATAGATCGAATCCCGATATCCCCTTCTTGAGTGGCAGAAGGGCACAGTTCGAGAATTCGCGTCGTTAGGTGACACGTTGGACAGACGCGCTCACGCGCGCCATAGATCAAACGACGGCGTCCGGGTAACGGGCAACGTGAAACCGAAAAGAGGAATTCGGATCCCGGGTTTCGAATGCTCCGAACTCACATCGAGGCTTCCGATCGGTCGCTCGCTGTCTTCCGATCAACACAAGGCGATCGGGGGGCCGTGAAGGCCGGTTTCCGCTTCCGCTCAAGCAGCATTCCTTTGGATCGCCGGTACTTCGTTCTCAAATCGTACCGGAGAAACGGAGCTGATCGGACCAGCGCGGAAAGTGGATGTGCGGAACGACGGGCTCGCCGTTGGCGACCCCGTCGTTCCTTCAGTTCAAACGAGCAAGGTGGCGGGATCGAGTCCGAGCGCGACGCGGCCCGTGACGCGAGCGGATTGACTGGGCTCCAACGCCGCGTGAGTCGTCATGGCGTGCACGTCTCGGTAAGCCCGCTGAATGGGGCTCGACTTGAAGATTCCGTGGGCACCGCTGGCTCCGGAGAGTTTTCCGATCACCTCCTGACACGAGCGCAGACCCAGACCGACGTTGCGCTTGTACAAGGCTCGCTCTTCGATACTGAATTCGTGTTTCTCTCGGGCGAATTGCGCGATCTGGGCCAGGTCCCGCTCCCAGAGGAGATCCACTGCATCCATAAGGTAGGAAGACTCACCTAACAACACGTGAACCGGCGTCTGCTCGGACACCTTCTCAGCGCTGTACGTGATCATCCGGGTCTTGGATCGCTCGATGAACGACGCGTAGGTTCCGCGAGCCATTCCGAGTGAAGGCCCGACCAGTGCGAAGAGCAACATGGTTCCAAAGGGAACGCGATAGAGCGGACTGTCGGCGTAGAGTTCAGCGCCGGGAGAATGACCCGAGAAGGCATCGACGAGCGGTAGGGAGCGGTAATCGGGAACAATCGCTCCATCGATCACGACGTCCTTGCTGCCCGTTCCGGCGAGACCGCTGACGTGCCAGTTGTCGTCGATGCGGTACTGATCCTGGGGTACGAGGAATAGGCGCAGGTCCGGGACGGGAGAGTCCGAGGGAACCTGGGCGCCGACCATCATCCAACTGGATGCATCCACCCCGCTCGCGAAGGACCAGCGGCCGCTGATCCGGATGCCGTCGGCCACGCGCTCGGCCGTGCCTGTGGGCGCGAAAGAGGCAGCTAGCAGCGTATCCGGGTCCTCTCCCCAGACATCTTCCTGAGCTTGGCGATCGTAGAGACCCAGCATCCAATTGTGGACCGCGAGAACTCCGAGGCACCAGCCGGTTGAACCGCAGCCCTGAGCGAGCTCCACACTGGCCCTGATGAGCGCAACCGGATCCAGCTCATATCCGCCAAAAGCTCGCGGTTGAAGGAGTTTGAACATACCGGCGTCGCGCATTTCGCGAGCCGTATCGGGCAGGAGACTCCGGGCTTCTTCGGTCTTCTCTGCCCGCTCGGCTATGGCTGGCAAGAGCGCACGGGCCGCGGGAATGACGTCTTCGAGCTTCATGTCAGGATCTCCGTAATATTGAAATACTGACTATAGTCATAAACTGACTTGCGTCAACCATGAATTTTGTCATAATTCAATCGTGAAGACAGCCATCAGCGAAAAGGCGCCGACCACCCGCAGCCAGCGGCGGCGCCAGCGAACCCGGGCCCGAATCCTCGAAGCCGCAGCGCAGCTCATGAGCGAGCGCGGAGTCGAGGAAGTCACCATCTCGGACATCACGGATGCTGCGGACGTCGGCCATGGCACCTTCTACCTGCATTTCGAGAGCAAGGCCGATGTGTTGCGTCCCCTGATCGACGAACGGGCCAGTTCCATTCACGAGCAGGTCGACCGGGTCGCAGACGGCAACCAAGACCCGGCCCTGCGCCTGGCCACCGGTATCCGCATCGCGCTGCGCACGATCCACGGCGATCCGCTGTGGAACTGGTGCGTATTTCATTCGGGAACCCCCTTCCGCAATCTGGGGGAAGGAATGGGCGCGCCCCCACTCGACGATATGAACCGCGGCCTGGCCAGTGGTCGCTTCCAGGTCAGGAGTCGGACCACCGCCTGGAGCTTGATCGACGGAGCGATGATCGGAGTGCTCACCGCGTGGAATCAGAACAGACTGGACGAGGATGCCGCCGAGATCGCGGCGGAATTCATCCTGCGCGGACTTGGAGTTCCTCCGGAGGAAGCGGCGCGCATTGCCAGAGAACCACTGGAAACGTCTTGACGCTTTTCGTCTTTCAGAACACCTAACAAGTTCCCTGGAAGTCAAACCAGGAATCAAGGAGTAGAACTCATGGCCACAGTCCCCCGAACTTACTTCAGCCACATCGGCATTCACGTCCACAACATGGAGGTGATGGTGAGCTTCTACACCGAACTCATGGGTCTCGAGATCACCGACCGCGGCAAGCTCCCCCTTCCGGGTAATCCCGAGATCGTCTTCCTGAGTTCCGACCCGGAGGAACATCACCAGATTGCTCTGGTCGAAGGCCGCCAGGACGGCGGGATAGAGGCCGGCGTGGTGAACCAGCTCTCCTTCCACGTGAAGAGTCTGGATGAACTCCGCGCCATGAAGACTGCCGCCGAAAAGGCCGGTGTCACGCGCTTCATGCCCATCAGCCACGGACGCGGCTGGTCGGTCTACTTCCCGGATCCCGAAGGCAATGGCATCGAGTGTTTCGTCGATACGCCGTGGCACGTTCGCCAGCCAGTAGTCGATCCCCTGGATCTCTCTTTGAGCGAAGACGAACTCACGGCGCAGACCGAAGCAAAGTACAAGGGCACTCCGGACTTCCAACCCATGGAAGACTGGAAGCAGGCCCTTGCCCAGCGGCTGAGCGAGAGATTCGGCGAGTAGCGAACGGGGAGCGACCCGGGCCTGCACAAAGAGCGGCGCCCACGATTTCGGACTCATTGAAGACCGAGCGCATCGAGACGGACCCGCTGATCGTCTGCAGCGGCTTCGCCGGTCTATGGGCGGCCATCAGCGCACGCGAAGCGGGAGTCGAACGCGTGGCCGTCCTGGACAAGGCGTCGATCGCGATGTCGAGTCAATCGAGACTGTGTGCGGGCGCCACAATCTACTGCCTGCCCGAAGACGACAGCGATCTCTGGTTGCGCGATATCGGTCGGGCCCCTGCGCAAGAGCCGAATCCAGGCCTGGTAACTCGCTTCGGATCTGGAATTGACAAGAATTCCAATCGTGCGAGAATTTGGTCGTGTCTTCTACGATCGAGTTATTTCCGACCAGAGCTTTGGTCCTGGGAATGATCCGGAATGACGGGAAACTGCTCGTCTCCGAACTCAACCCGGTGGCGGAAGCCTGTGGAATCACTTCGGAACGGCTGCGTTCCTGCCTGCGGCGGCTGGTGGCAAAGGGAATCCTCAGTCGCTCCGGTAGCGGCAGGTGGACCCATTTCGCCCTGACCGAACTCGGGTTGGAAAAGCTGCAAAAGGGTAGGAACCGGATAAAGCTCGCCTATCTGCAGGACCGCGGTGAACGACCCTGGGACGGCAACTGGCATCTGGTCGGCTTTGCGATTCCCGAGTCGCGTCGAACTCTGCGAGACAGCTTCCGGACACGGCTTCGAAAACTCGGCGGGGCACCGATCCAGGGCGGACTCTATGTGTGTGCCCACCCGTGGGAACCCGATGTGATGGCCGAGGCCAAGCGTCTCGAAGTGGCGGGCTACATCAGCCTGATGAGCACGCGGGACCTGGAGATCGCCGGTACTCGAGATCCGGAAACCATCGCCGAAATGCTCTGGTCGCTTCGGGATCTTGCGCAGCGTTATCACGAGTTGAACCAGCGGTACTCTGAAATGGTTCCCAGGCTCAAGAACATGCGCGACTACAACATGGCTCTTTCAGACGGCCGTTTCGTGCAGCATACGCTGCGAATGGGCGTCGATTTCTCGCGCATCTTCGATCCCGATCCCCTTCTCCCACTCGAACTCTTGCCCGCCCCATGGCCGGGAACTCTGGCCCGCACGTTGATTCGCCAGGGGCGCGCTCTGGCGTTGCAGATTCGTCAGCAGCAGAAGGGTGCCTTGTTGTTCAGCGATTTCGACGAGACCATTGGAGGAATGGAAAGATGAAGTTCGGAATTTTCTACGAACACCAGCTTCCGCGCCCCTGGGGCCCCAATTCGGAACAGAAGATGTTCCAGGAAGCACTCGATCAGGTCGAACTCGCCGACAAACTCGGGATCGACTACGCATGGGAGGTCGAGCACCACTTTCTGGACGAGTACTCCCACTCTGCAGCGCCCGAGGTCTTCCTCGCAGCGTGCTCTCAACGCACCCAGCAGATCCGGCTAGGCCACGGGATCGTGCTGATGCTACCGGGCTACAACCAACCCGCCCGCGTGGCTGAGCGAATCGCCACCCTCGATCTGGTTTCCAATGGCCGGGTCGAGTTCGGCACCGGGGAATCGGCATCGCGAGCAGAACTCGAGGGCTTCAATATCGAGTGGACGGCCGAGACCAAGCGCGAGATGTGGCGCGAGATGACCGAGCAGACTGCCAATATGCTCGCTATGGATCCCTACCCGGGATACGAGGGCGAGTACTTCTCGATGCCGTGTCGGAACGTGGTGCCCAAGCCGGTACAGCGTCCGCACCCGCCCCTCTGGCTGGCGTGTTCGAACCGCGAGACGATCCACGAAGCTGCCCGAAACGGCATGGGAGCGCTCACGTTCTCCTTCGTGGACCAGAGCGACGCCAAGAAATGGGTCTCGGAGTACTACGACATCATCAAGAACGAGTGCGTTCCCATCGGTCACACAGTCAATGCGAACATCGCCATGGTCACGGGTTTCTCGTGTCACGAGGATGCCGAAGAAGCCAAGCGGCGAGGCATGGACGGCTTCCGCTTCTTCGGTTTTGCACTCGGACACCACTATCTTTTCGGTGCCCACACGCCGGGACGAACCGATATCTGGCAGGCTTTCGAACAGGCGCGCGACACGATCCCCGACGAGGGAGCAAATCGCGGAATCGGCACACCCGACCAGATGCGCGAGCACCTACAGGGCTTTGCGGACGCTGGGGTAGATCAGGTGATCTTCATCCAGCAGGGCGGCAAGAACCGCCACGAGCACATCTGCGAATCCCTCGAACTCTTCGCCAGGGAGGTGATGCCCACCTTCAAGGAGAACGAGGAAGAGCGCGAGCGCAAGAAGCAGGCGGAGCTGGCTCCGTACATCAAGAAGGCCCTTGAGCGCAAGAAATACCTGCCAGCACTCTCGGATGACGAGATCCCCGCCATACTCGCCTACGGCCGCGATATCGTGGAGCGTGAGGGTGTCGAAGATCAGGCGCGCGGCGGCTCGTTCTCGATCCCGAAAACGGACCCGAACGCATGAGCAGTTAGGCTCCGTCACTGATCCCGATCTGGAAGCAGGTCCTCGAGTTCGTCGGAGCGGACGAGTTCATCGACTTGCTCCCAGCACTGCGGGAGCGCGCAATCAGCTCGGAACGATCTGATAGTCCGCCGGCTTGAAGTTCCGCACTCGAAGCACGTATTCGAACGCCAGGCCCGGGTACAGCGAGTGGTTCGAACCGTCTTCGTTGAGGTACCAGCTACTGCAGCCCGAGGTCCAGACCGTGTGCTTCATGCGCTTCTGCAGGCCAGTGTTGTAGGTGTCCTGCACATCTTGCTTGACCTCTACGGTCTTGATGTCCTCGGCGATCATCTTGCGAATCGCCTGCAACGCGTGACGGATTTGCGCCTCGGTGTAGACGAGCACCGATGTGTGCCCCGGTCCGGTGTTCGGCCCCATGATGATGAACCAGTTCGGGAAGCCCGAGACGCTGACGCCCTTGTAGGCGACGGCACCGTCGGACCAGGCGTCGTCGAGCGAGCGCCCATCGCGTCCGATGATCGGAAACGGTGCCGTGGCCAGACCGAGTTGATAGCCGGTAGCGAGGATCAGCGCGTCGATGGGATGGTCGACACCATCCGCAGTTTCGATCGAATTGGCGTGAATCTCCTCGATCCCGGACGTAACGAGTTCGACGTTGTCACGATTGAAAGCGGGATAGTAGTCGTCGGAGATCAAGAGCCGCTTGCAGCCGAACTGGAAGTCGGGGCGCAGCTTCTCGCGGATCGTTGCATCCACGACGCTCGAGTCGAGGTGGCGCGCCGAGATCCGCTCAAAGACTCCGGATAGCCTGGGTGAGTCGAGGATGACGAACGGTCCCACGAATTCACTCATCCAGTATTTGATCAAGCGGACCGCGCGCTGTAGGAAGGGGAACTGCCGGTAGCGCTTCTTCGTGCTCTCTTTCACGATATAGTCGCGCTTCGGGAAGACCCAGGCTGCGGTGCGTTGGAAGACACTGAGCTTCGCGACTTCTTTGGCCACCTCGGGAACGACTTGTATGGCGCTCGCGCCTGTGCCGATCACCGCGACGCGTTTTCCGGCCACATCGTAGTCGTGGTTCCAACGCGCAGTGTGAAAGACCTCACCGGCAAAACTGTGGATCCCCTTGATGTCGGGATACGCCGGATCGACCAGACCGCCGAGGCCAGAGACGACCGCTCGAGCCGTAACGGTGCTGCCGTCGCTCAGCGATAGATTCCAGAATCCGGCCTCTTCGTCGAAGCGAGCTTCGTTGACCGCGACGCCCAGACGCATGTGATCGCGAAGCTTGTACTTGTCCGTACAATCGCGGAGGTAGTCGCGAATCTCGTCCCATGGCGAAAAGGCGCGCGACCAGTCGGGATTCAATTCGAAGGAGTACGAATACACGTCAGACGGCACGTCGCAGGCACAGCCCGGATAAGTGTTGTCGCGCCAGGTCCCACCGACGTCGTCCTCGCGCTCGATGATCACAAAGCTCAGGATCCCCGCCTTCTTCAACTGAATTCCCATGCCCAGACCGGCAAATCCGGCACCGAGAATGGCGATGGGGAAATCGGGAGTTGAGGAGGCTTGCATCGGGGGTATGTCTCCGGAGTTGTGGCAGGAAGATCTAGCGACAGGATCTCAGAAAAACTCAGCCCCTGCCGGATGGGGAAGAACAACCGTCCAGCCCGGTTGCATCGCGGGCTACGCAGATGGCTGAAAACCCGCCCCCGGGACTGCGCAGATTGGTAACCTGACCCTGGTAGACCCGCGCGCCGAGCAGGAAGATCTGCTCGCGATAGACGTAGGCACGCACGTCGAATTTCATGTCGCGCTCGCCCTCGGGTGTTTCGACGGGAATCGTCCCGGGATCGACCCGCCGCTGAGCCAGGAATCCGCCTTCGAGGTAGATCTCGTCGAGCTTGCGCTTCGAGATCTTGTCGCCGCGATAGACTGCCTTGCTCCCGTAGGCGCTGGCCGGTTTGAAGACCCACTCGCGACGCGTCGCCCAGGCCTCGTCAAAGCTCATCGACGAGAGCTGGCGGGTCTCGGGAACGACCTCGGCCAGAAAGGCGGCATCCTCTGGCGCCAGGCCGAGTTCGTTCAGTGCCGCTTCACTGGAAAAGATCTCGAGCCGTTGCTTGTTGGCGAGCAAGTGGTGCTCTCGCGGTGAAGGTGTCAGGACCACGCGGTTTGCCAGCCAGGCTTCGCGCAGAACAGCCGTGCGCTCACTCGAGAGTTGAAAGTCCGTATCGCGCAGGTAGACCAGATCGATAGGCATGCCGTCGAATTCAACGCCACCGTCTGCACCGGCGACGATATCGACTGTATCGCAGATCCGCGCTTCGATACCGTGGCGCACAAAGAGTTCGCGGAAGAGTTCCATCTCGGGGTGTAGGAATTGCTCGGTAGGGCATTCATCGACGATCGCCACATTGCGCAGCGCGGCGTCCGCGCCTTTCGCCGCCGAATACTCCTCGCGAAAGCTCTGCACGATGAAGGCTTCGACGTCCGCAACGCTGGGCGGATCGCAACACAGCCAGTCGAGTCGCTCGGGCTGGCATAGAGCCGCGGTGTGCAACCCGTTCAATAGAGCGCCGCCCGCGTTCGTATTCACTTCGATCAGACGGGGACCGGACTCACCCAGGTGGAAGTCGTAGCCCATGAAAACCCCGAACGAGCCGGGTTCATGCAGTGCGGCGGCCGGAGCTCCAGCGTCGATGAGGTTCTGATACGGTTTCGAGTGGGCCGTGCGAAACAACAGCTCCACGACCCGGGTCAACATTGCAAACTTCGAAAGCTCGATCGCGAGAATCGTCTGCGCGTAGGGGATCGATTCAGTGCTCACGAATGCGGTTGAGCGGTTGGATGGCGAGGGCATTCGTTGATGATAGCCTCTGGGAGAGCAATGACCTCACAACGACAGATTGAATCCGTCGACTCGAGTGACATCGCAACCGCTTCAGATTCGGGAGATCCCTTCTCCAGACGCTTCTTCTTCATCGTTCCGTGGACCGTGCCGATCGTAGTCGCCGGGCTGACCTATCTGTTTCGCGCCGGAGGGATGCAACCTGGCTCGATCTGGGTTCCCTTGCTCATCATCTACTGGACCACCATCTGGAGTTACACGCTCTACTACCGACGCAGACGCGGCGGCGTGTTCAACCGGGAGCGATTTCGCCTTAGCTTGAAACTCCGCGGTGATCACCTGTTCCTCCAGTATCTCCTGGTCTACGGGCCTCTCATCTGGACCGTTCCCCTCTGGGCCACTAACTACCTGCCGCATCTCACGACCAATATGGCGTTGGCAATTCTTGTGGCCTCGTTGATCAACGGACCCAGCGAAGAGATCTACTGGCGAGCCTGCCTGGATGATGCGGGCAAAGCGGCGGGCGTATCCGAGCGAAGGCGATTGACTCTCGCCCCCATCATGTTTGCATTCTGGCACACGGCCTTCGTCATTCACCTGTTCCCACTCGACAAGAACTGGATCTTCGCCTGGGGAGCGGTTCTGCTCGCGACCTGGATCAGCGGAACGATCTGGCTCTGGGTCATGCATCGTAGCGGGCGACTGGTTCCGCAATGCGTGTACCACGGCTGCACGAACTTCTTCAGTGTCTTTCCCGCCGTGACCATCACGGTCCTGCACCTGATGTTCTGAGCTCGGGATCCAGAGCGATTGGTACGGTTCCGTCTTGCACGTCCAGGACCAGAAGGGGGAGCAGGCGGCCGAGGGCGCGCAGGTCTTCGTCCGTTCCGTCGTGGCGGTATCCCATGAGCTTGGCCACGAACTTCGCGGCTTCCGGATTGCGCTGTCCGTAGTCGAGGAGTTCGCGCTCTCGTCTCTCGACGGGAAGCGGATTCGCCACGACCTGAACGCGTCGACTGCCCGACTGGATGCTCGCGCGCGGAGTTGCGATCAGGTTCTTGTACCAGTCTGCGCCCTCACCAAATCCAGACGCGATAATGAATTCGTCCCGCACTGCGTCGTAGCGGAGCACCTCCACCACGGCTCTGCGTGTCAGACCCGACACCCGTCCCGTGTGCTCGATGAGGATGAAGCGCTTGCCGAGCAGTCCCCCGAGCCCGAGCCGGTACAAGGCGATCGGTGCGCGATAGAGTCGCCGAGTCAGACCTCGCGGAACTTTGACCTCGCGGACTTTCTCCAGGCTCATCCCATGCCTCCGTTCAATAGCGAGATCTTCGCCGTCATGATTGCGACCATCAAGATGATTCCGACGCTGGCCAGCAGACCCAGCGAACTCCAGCAACGCATCAGGCGCGCGAAATCGACGGGCAGCTCTCCGACCTCCCGCGCTGCGATCGAAAGGCGATGGAGCCTCGCTTCCAGGTGGACCGCAAGCCAGAGCAAGCCCACGAGTCCCGTGTACAAGGCCAGGACCTCTGCAAGCCATCCACTCAATACGGGAGTGCCGGTGAGAAGAGCCATCCAAAGGCCAGTCGCGAACAGAATCAGAGTCGAGGGAATGAGGAACACGCGGTTTTGACGCGCAACCAGATCGAATGCGAATTCGATCCGGGCCAGGTCACCGCTTCGAACCGCACTGCTGGCCGCATAACCATTGGAGAACGAGATTCCCGCAAACAAGCTGACGCCCAGCAGATGAATCACCTTGAGAAAGAGATAGAGCGACATCAGGAATCCGCGTCTCGTTCAAGACTGGTGATCAGCTTGCCCAACAGCAAGTGAAGTTCTCGCTTTTCCCGCGACGAGAGTCCCGTGGTTGCGCTTGCGAGCCGGGCCTGGGTGCGAGGCTCTACCCCGCGCACGAGTCGGCGGCCGGTCGTCGAAAGAGTGACCCGGACCTCGCGGCCCTGCGCTTCGAGCAGGATCAGGCCGTCGTCGTCGAGACGATTCGCAAGAGCGTGGGCTCGCTGCCGCGTCACGCCCTGCAAGCGCGCCCAGGCAGTCTGACTCAGTCCATCCGGAAACGCGTCGAGTACTGCGAGCGCAATTCCCATGCTGCGACTGATACCGAGCGGTCCGATGATCTCGTCGACGGCATCACTCAACAGGACGTGGGTGTGTCCGATGCGATCTGCGATCTCGGAGGCGAGGCGACCTGCGTCCATTCGTTGTCTGTAGAGCCAATTGAGCATACTGTCAACTTGGTTGACAATACGTTGGCGCGCGAACCCGGAAATCGGCAGTATCGAATCCCTCTCCCCGCGCCCGAATGGAGACTTCGTGAACGACCCCGTCTACGCGAGCCTGCACGCAGCCTGCTCTCGGCCGGCACCATTTTCCCGGATCACCACCGACACACTCTGGACCGACGAACATATCTCCGCCCAGATGTTGCGACTCCACCTGGACCCGGATGAACACAAGGCTTCGCGGCCACGGGCCTTCGTCGAGCGTTCCCTCGAATGGATCAGTCGACGTTTCGTACTGGGTCCCGATAAGCGCGTCATCGACTTCGGCTGCGGGCCGGGGCTCTACACCACGGGTTTTGCGCGCTGCGGTGCAACAGTGGCAGGTATCGACTTCTCGCGCCGCTCTCTCGAACACGCCCGGGGAGTCGCGACCGAGGAAAGCCTGGAGATCGAGTACATCGAAGCCGACTATCGTCAGTTTCGGCCGTCGGGGAAGGCGGACCTGGTCACGCTCATCTATCAGGACTACTGCGCCCTGGCACCAGACGATCGCCACAACCTCCTGGTCGGCTTCCGCGAACTGATCGCCGACTGCGGACACTTGCTACTGGACGCCTCCGCCTTGACGGCCTTCGAAGCCAGGCACGAAATGGTGTTGTTCGGCGAGCGGTTCATGGATGGCTTCTGGTCAGCCGGTCCATACTTCGGCCTGCAGTGTTCCCTCCGCTACGAGCCAGAGCACGTCAGCCTCGACCACTTCACGATCTTCGAACCCGAGCGGCGCTGGGAGGTCTACAACTGGATGCAGTACTTCGAGCCCGAAAGCCTGCAACGGGAACTCGAGGCGGCGGGTCTGCGAGTCCTGGAGGTCTTCGCCAATGTGTGTGGCGACCCGTACGACGACGCGGCCGCGGATCTGGCGATGATCGCCGTAGCCGACTGAACGCGCCGTCGGGAGGGGGTTGCGACGGACGGCTAACGAATCGCCAGGATATGCAGACTGGTGATGGCCTTCGCGTAACCCATCGCTTCTTCGTGGCCAATATTGAGGTCATCCATGATCTCGCGCACCTGCGGGTCGTTGAAATCGATTCCGTCGCCGAAACACGACTCTCGCTCTACCCGCACATCGCTGAAACCGGCTCGCCGGATCGTCGCCAGATACTCCTCTCGCAAGGTCGCACCGCCGACACAACCGATCCAGGCATCGAGTCGATCGACGAGGGCCGGTGGAAGTGGCCGGTCGACGACGATATCGGAAACCATGGCGCGACCACCCGGACGCAGTACGCGAAACGCCTCGGCGTAGACGCGGTCCTTTTCCGGCGACAGATTGATGACGCAATTCGAAATGATCGCGTCCACACTCTGGTCTTCGAGTGGCAGATCCTCGATCTGGCCCTTGCGAAACTCCACGTTCTCGACGCCCACGCTGCGCGCGTTCTCTCGTGCGCGCTCGAGCATGGCGTCCGTCATGTCGATACCGATCACCTTCCCGGTTGAACCGACCTGCCGCGCCGCCAGAAACGCGTCCATGCCCGCTCCGGATCCCAGGTCGACGACGGTCTCACCGGGCCGCAGTGCATCGATCGCGGTCGGGTTGCCACAGCCCACTCCCATGTTCGCACCCTCGGGCACGGCTTCGAGCTGGTCGTCGCTGTAACCGATGCGCCGACCGACCTCGTCCACGCGTTGCCCGTCGCCCAGTCCGGCACTCTCGGCCACGCGTGTGTAACCTTCGCTGACCCGGTCGCGCAGTTCGTCGGCGTCCTGCGGACGCGTCGTTGAATTGCTCGTAGTACCTGTACTCATGATGTTCTCCTCGCGCGCTGCTTCGACGGGGGTTTTCCTACACCCTGGCAGCAGTTCTCGGTCAGGTAGTTGACCAGTTCGGTCGTGGTCTCCAGATCCGGGCTGTAGATTCTGGAGCGGCCATCGCGCTCGCACTGGACCAGCCCGGCACTGCGGAGTTCCTTCAGATGGAACGAAAGCGTCGCGGAGGGAATCCCGAGTTCGTCGCCGACGACACCGGCGGACAGTCCATCGGGACCCGCCCGAACCAACAGGCGAAAGACGTCGAGTCGCGTTTCCTGGGCGAGTGCCGCGAGTGCGCTGATCACGGATTGCTTTTCCATAGTTCCAACTTTATGGAATTATCGATGGAGAGTCAAGGGCCGCCTCTCCTGCACGCCGGAGCCCGTGGGCCTATGCTCTCGATTCGGGCCCTCGGACCGGCCCAGTGGAGATCGCGAAAAGATGACCGTGATGGTGGAGGGATACGCTCATCGCACCGGCGAACACTGCGCGTCGACCGCACTGCGCAATATCCTCTCTTTCCGCGGAGTGAACTTCTCCGAGGAAATGATCTTCGGCCTGTCTTCGGGTCTGGGTTTCTTCTACATCCAATCCCACCACCTGAGCCCCACGCGCATGTTCCACGGTCGCACGATGACTCTCGAGAGCGACTTCAGCCTCAACACGCAGATCCCCTTCGAGGATCGCCCGATTGCCGATGACGACCAGGCCTGGACTGCGGTGCGGGAGCAGATCGACGCCGGCCTGCCCGTGATGGTGTCCACCGACACCTTCTATCTGCGCTACCACAACACCACGAGTCATTTCCCGGGTCATCGGGCAGTGGTCGTCGGCTATGACGATACATCCGAGACGATCTATCTGGCCGACCGGAAGTTCGATGCCTACCAAAGCTGCAGCTTCGAAGAACTGAAGCACTCCCGCAACGCCCCCGACTATCCGATGAGCTGCAACAACCAGTTCGGGGATTTTCAGGGTGATGTGAAGCTAGGCGTATCCATCGACGAAGCCATCCTGGCGGCGATGCGTCGAAACGCCAACGGGATGCTGACGGAGACGGATTCAAACGCGTCGGGTGTTCGAATGGGAGTTGACGGTATCCGCACAGTCGCAGACGACCTCCCCGACTGGCACGAACTCGAAGATTGGTCGTGGGCCTCACGCTTTGGCTATCAGATCGTGATCAAACGCGGTGCGGGCGGGAGTTTCTTCCGCTCCCTCTACGCTTCCTTTCTCGAAGAGGCGGCGGAGTACGTACCCGATATCGCGACCGCCCGCCTACCCCAGATCATGACGGCCATCGCAGCCCGCTGGCGCGATCTGGCCACCTTGCTGAAAGAACAGAGTGAAAGGGAAAGCTGCGAACCGGCACTGTTCACCCGCGCGGGCGAGATCGCGGCGGAACTCGCGGACGCCGAGCACGCCTTCTTCACGTCGCTGCGCGAGGTCGCCGATTGAGCGACCCTTTCGAGGGTGATTCGCAAGACACGCTCGCCTCGACGCGAAGGGAGTTTGCCCAGCAGGCGGACGCGATGTCCAGGGCGGCGGCATTCAATGCTTCTCAGGCAATCGAGCCTTTCGTTCGACTGCTCGGCTCGACGCCGGACGGACCGGTGCTCGATCTGGCCTGCGGCCCGGGGATCGTCTCCTTCGCCCTCGCTCAGACGGGTATGCAGATCGTCGGTGTCGATACGACGGCGGAAATGCTCTCCCACGCACGTGATGCGTGTCGCGATCTCGAACGCGGATCCGCCGAGTTTCGCGAGGCCGACGCGGCCTCCCTGCCCTTCGATGACGGGGCGTTCGCGGCAGCGGTCACCCGCCTTTCGATCCACCACTTTCCGATCCCAGAACGGGTACTCGGCGAACTGCATCGGGTGGTGCGCGTCGGAGGGAGCCTCGTCGTAGGAGACGTCGTCGCGTCCAACGAGCCTGCAGAGGCACGTCTGCACAACTCTCTCGAACGGCTGCGCGATCCTTCGCACTGCCGATTCCTGAACGAAGCGGAGATCAGCGCCGCAATCGAGTCGGCGGGATTTCACATCGAGACCATCGAGGCCTGGGCGAATCTGCGGAACTTCGATGAGTGGGCCGCGATCGTGTCGGATGCGAGATCGATCGAACCCCTGCGCGAAGTGATGCGCGCATTGGCCAGAGCGAAGTCCGAGGCGGGAATCGACCTCTGCCTACGGGGAGAGGCGGTCGAGTTTACCCACCACTGGCGCTTCATCCGGGCGGTTGCCCTCTAATCCCGCGTGGCGTCCGGGCACCGGGATAGTCACCGGGCTTCTGGAACGGGACACTAGTGCGAGCGACTAACGGCTCTTCCAGACCGGCTCTCGCTTCTGGGCGAAGGCGGCCAAGCCCTCGCGGGTGTCCTCGGATTGCATGACCGGCTGCGCGATCTTCATCTGTTCGCGCCAGGCCTCTTCATCCGTCCACTCGCCAGAACGCTGAATGATCTGCTTGCTGGCGGCCAGGGCGAGCGGACCGTTCGCAAGCACCTGTTTGGCCAGTTCAAAGGCCACGTCGAGCGCCTTGCCGGGATCCGCCAGGCGATTCACGAGCCCGAGTTCGTGCATTCGCTCGGCCGTCCAGGTGTCGGCCGTGAGCGCGAGTTCCATCACCAGGTGATAAGGGATGCGGCGTGGCAATCGGAACAGAGCCCCGCCGACCGCCACCAGATTGTGGCGTACTTCGGGAATGCCCATGCGTGCGTCGCGCGAGGCGACGATCAGATCGCAGGAGAGGCAGAGTTCCAATCCACCGGCCACCGCATGCCCTTCGACGGCTGCGATCAGTGGCTTGTTTGGCGGCTGCGTCATGATCCCGAAGCCTCCTCGCTTTCGCGTCACACCCATGTCGCCGCGCGCGGCCGCCTTCAGGTCCTGTCCTGCTGAGAACGCCTGCCCCGCACCCGTGAGGATTCCAACACGCAGATCCGGGTCCGCCTCGAAACGATCCATTGCGGCCTCCATCGCGGACGCCGTCGCACCGTCGAAAGAGTTGCGCGCCTCGGGCCGGTTGATCGTCACGAGCAACACGTGGCCGCGGGTCTCGGTCAGGATCAGTTCTTCACTCGTTTTGCTCATCATCATTTCCTCACATCGAGAAGGAGAAGCCGCCATTTACCGGGTAGGTCTGGCCCGTAATCCAGCTCGCAGCCTCGGATGCGAGAAAGAGCACCATGTTCGCGATGTCACTCGGCTCACCGAAGCGGCGAATCGTGTAGTTGCGCAACACCCGCTTGCCGAGTTCCTCGTTCTCGGTCACAGCGGCGAGCGTCGGCGTTCGTGTCGTCCCGATCGCAACACAGTTTGCCGTGATCTCGTAGCGACCGAGCGACCGAGCAGCCGCGCGGATGAAACCCGCCGCGCCAGCCTTGGCGGCCGAATAGATCTCGAGGTTCTGCTCACCCACGCGACCGGCGTCGGAAATGATGGTGATCAGCCGCCCGCCCGTTCCACTTTCGATCATTCCGGGAATGACCGCACTCGAGCAATTCAAGACGCCGTACAGGTTCACGTCGATGAAGGCATCCCACGACTCGCGACTCGCATCCCAGAATGGCTTGGGTTCGACCTGGGCCGGATCGATGCCCATATTGCCCGCGTTATTGACCAGGATGCCAACCGGGCCGAGATCGGCGGCCGCGCGTCGGGTCATCTCGTTCACGGCCTCGCGATCGGTCACGTCGGCACCGATGGCCAGCGCGCGAACGCCGAGCGCTTCGACTTCTTTCGCCACGGCCTCGGCACGCTCCAGACGGGCGTCGTTCACCACCACTCCGCCTGCGCCATGAGCGCCGAAATGGAGGGCCACCTGGCGCCCCACACCCTGGCCCGCACCGGTGACGAGGGCAATTCGTCCTTTCAGGTCTAGAATCTCTTCGCTCATGTTCTCTCCTAACGGATCGCGGACATTCCAGTGAGCGCCCGGCCGACAATCAGTTTCTGGATCTGTGTGGTCCCGTCGGGGATCGTCAACATTCGCGCGTCGCGCAGGCAGCGCTCGACGCGGTTCTCGTCGGCGAGCCCGTTCGCACCCATGCACTGCATGGCGGTCGAACAGACGCGTACCGCAGCCTCTGTTGCGAACCCCTTGGCCATCGACGCCTCGACCTCGGGTCGACCGCGCTTGTGCAACGCCCGATAACAGAGCAGACGCGAAGCATCTATGTCGGTCGCCATGTCTGCGATCATCGCCGAGACCATCTGGTGACGAGCGATCTCCTTGCCGAACTGGCGGCGTTGCTTGACGTAGTCGAGTGCGATCTCGAATGCGCGCTGCGCGATGCCGACCGCCAGCAACGCGGTATTTGCGCGAACACCGGCGATCATCGCGAGTGTGCGAGCAAACGCGGTCGAGGCATCGACATCGCCCTTGCCCTTCTTCCAACCCCCGATCAGGTTGATCTCCGGAACCTCCACGTCATTGAAGAAAAGCTCCGAAGTGGGAAAGGCGCGCAGTCCGATCGTCGGCGTGTCGCGACTCTCGAAGGCCGACTCCCGGCGGTCGATCACGAGCTGACGAAAACCCGCCGCACCCTTTGATGGATCGGTCTGAAGCAACACGATCGCGATATCGGCGATATGTCCATTCGAGATCCACGCCTTGGCGCCATTGACGATCCAGCGATCGCCCCTCTTTTCGGCGCGACACTCGATACCCGACGGATCGGAGCCGACGCTAGGCTCGGTGAAGGCATTGCAACCGATGAGTTCGCTGCGCCGGAGGGGCTCGACGAGGCGCGCCGCCACCTCCGGGTGCCCACCCATCTCGATCATCGAGGCCGTTCCTGCGGTCATGCCCGAGACTCCGGAAAGTGCAGGAAATGCCCGAGCGAGTTCTTCGTTCAAGATGCATCCGACAGTCGCGTCGCGTTTGACTCCCAGCCCCGCATCGTCTCCGCCCATATAGCCCCAGGGGATCAGCTTCTTGCAGAACTCGCGGGCGTGCTCGGCGGTCATCTCCTCGTCACCCCAGCGATCGTCGAGCGGTTGAATTTCCGCATCGAGGAATTTTCGAAGTTCCTCGCGCAGAATCTGCTGCTCTTGATTGAGTTCGAATTCCATCTTCTGGCGTCTCCTATCTAACCGAGTGCTCCGGCATCCCTGAGGGCTTCGATTCGCGCGTCGTCGTAACCGAGCAACTCGCTCAAGATCACATGAGTATCCTGTCCGATCGTCGGCCCAGCGCGCTCGACACGCGCCGGGGTATGCGAGAGCCGGTAGCGCGAGGACTCGACGAACATCGCTCCGAGAAGCGAGTGCGACGCCTCGATGAAATGACCGTCGTACTGCGGCTCCTGCGACGCGCGCTTCGCGTGCACGACAGCGTGCGCGGGAACACCCACCTTCTGCAATTCGCGCTCGCTCTGCGAGGCTTCACGCGCACGAGTCCACTCTGTAAGGGCCGCGTCGATCTCTTCAGCGCGTTCGAGACGACCTTCCAAAGACATCAGGCGCGCGTCCGACTCGAGGTCGCGACGACCGAGCGTCACACAGAGCTGCACCCAGTCTGCGTCGTCGCGTACCGCGATCGCCACCCACTCGTCGTCACCGTCGGCGGGATAAACGCCGTGCGGCGACATTTGTTTGTCGGTATTTGCAACGCGGTCGATCACCGCGCCGTTGGCCTCGTAGTCGAGCAATGCCGGAACCATGAAGTGAAGTGCGGATTCCGCTTGCGCCTGGTCCACGTGCTGTCCCTGTCCGGTGCGGCGCCGATGGTCCAGTGCGGCCAACAACACCGGTACGGTGAGACGCGGTGCGAGCCAGTCGGTATAGGGGCCAAAGGGCCCGCAGGGCGGCCGATCGGGCCACCCGGTGGGCTGCACGAGTCCCGCCACTGCAGCGCCCATCGTGCCGTAGCCCGCGATGGAGGAGATCGGTCCCGTCTGTCCGAACAGACAGCTGCTCATCATGATCATATTGGGATTGATCTGACGCAGGGACTCGTAGTCCAGACCCAGTCCCTTCATCACGCCAGCCGAAAACGACTCTGCCACCACGTCGGCCCAACGCACGAGGTCGTGCACGATCGCCCGCGTCTGCGGGTTTCGCAGGTCGATCGAGAGGCTGCGCTTTCCGGCGTTGAGCGAACCGAACGTAAGGGAGTTCTCGGGTCCGGGAACGCCCTGGTGGAAGGGTGGCAGGACGCGCGCCAGATCCAGCGGGCTCGAGGACTCGACCTTGATGACGGTGGCGCCGTAGTCCGTGAGCACACGCGTGGAATGAGGCCCCGCCATCACCCACATGAAGTCGAGAACTTTGAGTCCCGCGAGAGGCAGTTCCCGCGCCGCAGAATTGGTTGAGACGGAGTGCACACCTCCAGGTGACCGGAGCGATTCGGCGAGGATCTCCCGTGTGTGCTCGCCAATTCGTGGCGCCGGTCGGCGCTGTTGGAGCGGCGTGTGCGACAGTCGTGCGAACGGCCCGGGATAGCGCAGGCTCCGACCGTCCCGCTCCAGCTCGCGCCAGAATTCCCGATCCGCGAACTGCGCACTCTGTAACACGTCTTCGACGGTAGAGACGGGGACCAGCAGCAGTTTGCGCGCCATGGCCACATCGAAAAGTTCCGCCTTGGTCCGCCCGCGCAGGAGCGTCGCTATGCGCTCCATCAGCGTATCGAACGGTGAGGCTTCGGCCTTTGCCATGATGATCTGTGCGACCAGATCGGCCCAATCGCGCTCGACATCCTGCGCGTCGAGCACGCCTTCATCGTGCATCCAGTCCAGAAGATTGCGGAAGAATGGGGCACCGGGCCCGCTGAACATCAGGGTGAGAGATGCGAAGCCATCGGCCGCTTCCCAGATGAACGGCGTGCGCAGCGGGCCCAGGTTCAGGCCTCCTCCAGCGCGTTGGGCTCTGGAGCCGCCTTGCGAACCGGACACAAGCGAAAACACCGCGGCGAGATTAGTCGAGAGCAGTCCCGACACGTTGACATGTTGACCCCGGCCACTGCGAACGCGTTCGCAATGCGCGATCAAAGCAGCTCCCGCAGCCTCCATTCCGGCATAGGTCCAGGCCGAAATGCCGCCCACGCGCAGTGGTGCGCGGTCAGCCTCGCCGTTGAGCACCATCGATCCCGATGCAGCCTGCACGATCAGATCGGTCGCCGCGTAGTCCGCCTTCGGGCCATCGGGTCCAAAGGCCGTGATCGAGACGTACACGAGCCCCGGATTGCGCAGCGCCAGATCGTCGTAGCCCAGACCTAGCCTGGCCATCGTCTCGGCACCCTGCGACTCGATCAGGAATTCGGCACCGTCGATCAGTCGGAGCAACTTGGCTCGTGCCTCGGCGTCCTCCAGGTCGAGTTCCAGGCTGCGCTTGTTGCGAGCGTACGCCAGCCAGTGAAGCGAGCGTTCGGGATCCGGGTCGTGCTTGAGGAACGGGCCGCGCTTGCGCGCACTCGAACCGCCGGAGGGTTCGACCTGCAAGACGTCCGCGCCGAGATCTGCAAGTACGCAACCGCAAGCCAGGCCTCGCTCGTCGGTCAAGTCGATTACACGGTAGGGGGAGAGCATTGCGGGTCCTCCTCAACCAGGGTGCACGCCCAGTGTACGCCCAAGCGACCGGTGCAATTCCAGGCGCAAGCTCGTGAGGTCGACGGAGTCCGGATCGACGAGCCACTGCATAACGATTCCGCGCAGCGCACCGACGATGAGCCCGGTCTGTGCCGCCACGTCAATGTCGGGCCGGATCTCATGCGCCTCGATGCCTAGCTTGATCTCGCGCTCGACGTGGGCGCGGAACTCGCGGTTTGCCGCGGCCACCATATCGCGAATCTCCGGCACCGGGCCGAGCGATTCGCCCATCAACACGTAGAAGGCGCGGGCGGTCTCACCTTCAGTCTCGAGCGCGCCCAGACAGACATCGACGATGAGCAGCAGGGCAGCGAGTCCGCTCTCACCGGCCAGGGCGGGCAAGAGCGTCTCCTCGAACAAGCGCCTCTGGAGGCGCCGAGCAAGCGCATCGACCAGTTCGCGCTTCGAGCCAAAGCGCTGGTTCGCCAGGCCTCGGCTGTAACCCGCGCGCTCACCGATCTCGGCCAGTGTGGTGCGGCTCGAACCCTTTTCAGCGATCAGCTGTTCCGCAGCTTCGAGCAGACGCCGCTCCGAAAGCGCCCGTCGCTCGCTCTGGGTTCTTTGCTTTTCGGCCATAGGATTACTCTAGATAGTTGTTGATCGTATAGCAAGTTAAACGTATGATTGGCCAACTCATCCAGAACGTGCGAGAACGACCGAACGCCTGCGGAGCCCCGCAGGCGCAGAGGAGGAGCCATGCCGGAACTGGAACGACAGGTCGCCCATCCCGGTCTTTATCGCGCGAGCGGCGAACAGCCCGCGTTGATTGGACAGCACTGCACCGGCTGCGGACACCTGGCCTTTCCTCCCAATCCCTATGGATGCGAAGCCTGCGGCGCCCAGCCCGAAGCGCTCGAGAAACGGGAACTGGCCGGCGCCGGTGAACTCGCCGCGTTTGCCACGGTGCACCTGCACATGGGAGGGGGAATCGAAGCGCCTTTCACGGTTGGGGTGATCGTGCTCGACGACGGTCCGGCGGTGCGCGCGACGCTCACGTGTCCGACCGACGATGGGCTGGCCATCGGCGACCGGGTCAGCTCGGTACTGGTTTCGCAGGGCAGCGACGACGAAGGCACCGAGACCGTCGAACTGCGTTTCATTCCTCACAGCTCCGGGTCCGCAGAAGACTCGCGCGTGCGGGGGGAAGCCTGATGGCCCGGACGCTACGCGAATTGCGCCCCGTGCGCGTGGTCGGCATCGGCCTGCACCGCTACCAGCGCGCCGGCGATACGCCCTACGTGACGCTCGGCTTGACCGCAGTGCGCGAAGCGCTCGCCGACGCGGGACTCCAGTGGCGCGACGTCGAGTCGGTCTACAACGGAACGGCCATGCTCGGAATGGCTCCTACGCGCCCCATGCTGCGACACCTGGGCGCAACGGGTATTCCCATGGCGCAAGTCGAGAATGCCTCGGCATCTGGTTCGACGGCCTTTGCCCAGGCCTGCCTCGAAGTCGCCAGCGGGATCTCCGATGTCGCGCTCGCCATGGGTGTGGACAAGCCGGGACCCATGGCCATTGCGGGTGCCAAGGCGGGCATCCGCGATCTGGTCGGCGCACGCGTCGCTCCGTTCACGCATTTCGCGTTGCTCAGCAACGAGTACATGCACCGTTACGGCGTTCGACCCGAACAGGTCGCGCAGGTGGCCGTCAAGAACAGTCGCAACGGTGCGGCCAATCCCTACGCGCAACGCCAGAAGGTACGCAGCCTCGAAGAAGTGCTGGCTCCGCCGCAGATCTCGGGAACACTGACGCGATTGCAGTGTTGCCCGATCGGAGAAGGAGCAGCGGCGGTGATCGTGGCCTCAGACGACGCGATCCGCCGCCTGGGCCTCGCGGCGTCGCGCGCACCGCGTGTGTTGGCGTCGGTCACACGCACCGAGAGCGTGTATCCCGGTGCCAAGAACTTCGATGCCGAACTCACGAGCGAAACCACCTCACTCGCGTACGAGCAGGCGGGAGTCGGTCCACAGGACCTGGACCTGATCGAGTGCCACGACGCCTTCGCCGTCGAGGAACTGCTTTACGTCGAAGCGATGGGACTGTGTGGCGAGGGCGAGGGCGCGGCCATGCTCGCGAACGGCGATACCGCAATCGGCGGCCGCTGCGCCGTGAGTGCATCAGGCGGACTGCTCAGCATGGGCCACCCGATTGGACCGACGGGGGCCGGTCAGATCTGCGAACTGACGCGCCAGTTGCGCGGCGAAGCAGGGCCGCGGCAACAGCCCGAAGCGCGCACTGGCCTGGCACACATGGTCGGCATCGGCGCCGTCTGCGTCGTGCACGTGCTCCAGCGGGACTGAGAACGGAGCCCGGAACCCGTCGCAGTCGTTTCCAGACGCTCTATCCGCCACGCCAACCGGTGATTGATTGGCGCGCGACCAGCTGAGATAATGCGAGCGACTAGCGCTTGCTCTTGGAAGGCCCGTTTCGACGGGAGAGCGTTGAAACTCTTGGAGATACCCATGCTACCTGCGCAACGCGCTGGACTACTCTGGCTCGTTCTGTTGTCGTTGATTTTCGTTTCGTCCTCTGCCGAGGCACAGACTTTTGCGATCGTCGATACCGGGCAGACGACCTATTACGACGATCTGGGCAATGTGATCTCTGCACCGGCGACCTCGAGCGAAGCGTTCTACGGGCAGGATGCGCAGAACAGCGGCAATCAGCCCAGCTACACGGTGATATCCGCGGGTGAAGTGATTCAGGACGACGTGACCGGTCTGTACTGGACACAGAGCATCGATTGGGATGGCGTCTCAGGTATCGACGCGGACGATAAGTTCTTGCGAACCGACCTCACGACCAAGGTTTCGCAGCTCAATAGCGCCGTCTACGGTGGCCGAAGCGATTGGCGCGTGCCGACCGTCAAGGAGTTGTACTCGCTCATCCAGTTCAGCGGAATTCAGCCCCAGCCTCTTGCAACCACTGGAACCGGGGCAGAGTTCTTCCTGGACGGTTCCGTCTTCGACTTCGACTGGGGAGATATCAGCGCCGGAGACCGGATCATCGACATGCAGGTCTGGACGAGTACCGACTACACCAGCACGACGATGGTCGCCGACTCGAGCTTCATGGGCGTCAACTTCGCCGACGGCCGTATCAAGGGCTACCCGCTTCAGGAGCCGGGGCCCGGTGGAGCGGATAAAGAGTATTACGCCATGTTCGTGGCTGGAAGTACTGCCTACGGCGTCAACGACCTCCAGGACAACGCCGATGGAACTCTCACGGATGGTGCTACGAACCTGATGTGGACACAGGCCGATAGTTCCGTGCGCATGAATTGGGAAGCCGCTCTGGCCTACGCGCAGACGAAGAACTCCGCGAACTACCTCGGCTACAGCGACTGGCGCCTGCCCAACGCCAAGGAACTTCAAGGCCTGATCGACTATTCCCGTTCGCCCGACGCGACCTCGAGTCCCGCGATCGACTCGTTATTCCTGCTCACCGCGACGGACCAGACGGCCGCCGCCTACGATCCGAATGGCGACTACGGATTCCACTGGACCGGTACGACCTTTGTAGAACTCGACACCGGGGGAAGTCCAAGCAGTACCGGTGCCGTCTACGTCTCCTTCTTCGAGGCGCTGGGCAATCCGTTCGGGAGTGTTCTGGATGTTCACGGCGCCGGTGCCCAGCGAACCGATCCCAAGGCGGAAGGGACGCATTCCTCCGGCGACTTCTTTGGTCCGCAGCTCGATCTGATCAGCATCGACAACTACGTCTTGCTGGTTCGCTCGGCTGCCGTGTCCGTACCGTTGTTCTCGGGCCGCTGGGAAACCCTGCTTCTGATCGGTGCTCTCGGATTGGTGCTCGTGCTCGGGCTCACTCGGCGACTTCTCCCGAGATAGAGCGAGCGCCCGGGCGCAGCTACCCCATTTCATTGATCCAGTCGAAGGTCTTCCGCAGGGCGATCGCAATCGCACGCGTCAGTCCTTCTGATAGGTCGCTCTCCGCTCGGGGCTCATCTCGGCCAGGTGCTTCTTCGCTCTCGCCGGGGAGACAGCCTCCAGGGAACCGTCTTCGTTCTGGACGACGACACCACTCTTGGTCAGCAGCTTGTAACGCCTCTTGCGTTCGTCGCGATCCGGATGGCACAGAAGCTGGCAGTTTCCACAGGTCAGGTTGAGCTTGCGCGCGGATCCCATTCCCGGGTGGAAGAAACCGCCCTCGATCTCGGGTCGCGGCGACGAAGCCATGATCGCTCCGGCGAGGGCGGGCAGGAACTCCTCGTCGCTCTCGGGAATATCGAAACGTCCCGGAGACCACGTGGACCATTTTCCGTTCTTCGACAACCCGGTGAAGCCTCCGCAGACCAGGTCGCAACGGTGATAACTCTTCCGCTTGGAATAACAGAAGTCCCGATCCCCCATTGTAACCGTCGTCTTCTCGGTCTTGTCGAACATCCCGGAATTGCAACTCGCCAGGCAGAGCTGGCAGTCGTCGCAGTACTTGTCCTCGGCCGCAAGCGGTTCGGTCGGCTCGAGTTCAGCCGTCGTGACCGTCGTGCCCAGCAGGACCGCCGCGCCGTTCTCCTCGGTGATGATATTCCCCGAAAAGCCGAACCAGCCAACACCCGAACGGGCCGCGAGATAGCGGTGGGAGATGTCGGGCATGAAGTCCATCATGCCCCTGGGCGTGTCTTGACGAAAGACGAAATTGGCGTCGACCCCGTAGGACGGAATTCCGTGTTGAGTCCAGTAGGAAGCCAGATTGGTGGCAATCCCTGTGACCAGGTTGGTCGTCCTGAGGTTGTCGGCCTGGTGAGAGGCGTGATCCTGTTTGGCCAGGTAGGTGAGGATCTTCTCCTGGTCGAGCGGCAACGCAAACGTGACTGCGGACCTGGCCCCTTCGAGCACGTGCTCCAGATCGGCAGAAGGCGGGCCTCCGGCGAGCGTCTCCAACGTCGACACTCCTGCGGCGACGGCGCCATAGGTTTTCACGAACTCGAGCGCGAATTCCGTGAGTTCTTTCGGGCTATCCACGTCGGACACTCCTCACACTTCCCGGGGGTTGTTGTCGATCGGGAACTCTTTCGACTCAGCTCTCACCCAGTGCGCGAACTTCTTCGACTTTGATCGTCACGGCGTGCTTGGGCGGGGGGACGGGCAGCTTCTTCTCTTTGATCGTCTGGACCAACATGTCGAATACGGCGCCGTCGGAGGTCAGCTCTGCGGTGCCCTTGAACTGAAAAGCCTTGAACGTCTCCGGCTTGCACACGCACACCGAGATCTTGGAATTCTCCTGGAGATTCTGCCGGGTGTGCGGGCTCATGATTTCCGCAAATACCAGGTGATCGTCGTCGAGTACGGCGATCGAGCCTTTCGGACTGACGTTTGGCGTGCCGTCAGCGGAGGCCGATGCGACAAAACACAGGCCTACTTCCTCGATCAGTGTCCGGTGTTCCTCGGTGATCTTTCCCATGAGCTCTTCTCCTCTATGCCAGAGACATTTCGTGGCAACGAAAGCAGTATGGCACTTCGGGCTGTGGCAGGGGGGATGATGCTGCTCGCCACCTGAGGCTGATCCTATGTCAGTATCCGAGCCTGGCCCCCGCGGGCGGAGGACGCATTTGCCCGACACGAAACTCCATCCCGATCTCAGCGAACGCGTACTCGCGAAGATCGGTCTTCCGCGCCCCCCGGTGGCGAATGCGGACGGCCTGGCGCGACTCTACGAGGCATTTAGCTGCGCGGTTCCCTTCGACAATGTGCGCAAGCGCATCTACCTGGCTCGGGGCGGGTCGGGCCCTCTTCCGGGCGATGACCCGGCGGAATTTCTGGAGGGCTGGGTGCGGGATGGCACGGGGGGAACCTGCTGGGCGATTTCGGGAGGATTCCACGCGCTTCTTCGCAGCCTCGACTTCCGGGCCAGTCGCGTGCTCTCCACGATGCTCGTCGGACCGGCGGATGCTCCGCCCAATCACGGCAGCGTCACGGTCGAACTCGAAGAAGGCAACTTTCTGGTCGATCCGACGATGAAGCTTCACAAACCCCTGCGATTGAGCGCGGAACCGACGTCGGTCGCACACGACGCGCGGGGGGCGGAATGCCAGCCGATGGGTCCCGGCTGGACGGTCAGCTTCAGCCCACTTCACCTCGATCAGCCCCTTCGATGCCGACTCGACCGACTCGACGCAACGGCCGCGGATTGCCGCTCGAGACATGAAGACACTCGCGGCTGGAGTCCGTTCAATTATCAAGTTTACGCGCGAGTTGCACGACCGGATCGTTCCGAAGCGATCACCTTCGGAAGTCGTGTCCTGCTCGAGAACGACGGAACGATGACGCGAGACCCGGCGGATGAGAAGATGCGCAAGGCGTTCTTGATCGAAGAGGTGGGGATGAGCGAGGAAATCGTCAGTCAGCTGCCCGCCGACGAAAAGACTCCTCCGCCACCGGGTTCAAAGACGGCCGCTGAAAACCGCGCCTAACGCTCCGCCGAGAGTTTCACCAGAAGAGATAGCGCGGAGTGCAGTCCCGGTAACCGCTGTACGCCTCGCCGTGGCAGCTTGCGAGAAACGCCTCTTCTCTGCGAATCTGCTGATGGATGATAACGACGGTCAGGACAGTGAAGAGGCCGAACAAGAGACGTCCGCTAACCAGGAAACTGCCGAGCGCGTAGACGTCCATGAACACGAAGATCGGGTTTCGCGTGAAAGCGAAGACTCCGCCCGTCACCAGTCCGCCCGGAGTTTCCTGATCGATTCCCACGCGCCAGGAGTCCCCAAAAGAAAGGAGTGCCGCTGCAAACAGCGCGATGCCCGATGCGATCAAGACGCAACCCACGACGCGGGCCGGTGTGTTGTCAATGACGAGTACGTTCAGAGGCTCGGGAAAGACGTGCCAGGGCAGCGGCCAGGCGAAGGCGAAAATTTCGTAGAGCCAGATCGGCAGCACGATGACCAGACAAGCTTCGATCAGTGCTTCGGCGAGCGGTTTGCCCCGAGACAGCCGGATCGGATTGATGCCGCGCACGCGCCACATGTAGATGCTGCGGCCCACGAAGAGCGTCACGAAGGCGGCCAGGCCGATGAGTTGGATGCGATCGAAGGTGTTTTCCATGTCGGAATAATGTGAGGGATTGCTCAGCTTGTCAGCTCGCGTTCCAACGGCACTTCGGTGCTGGGATCTTCAGCTCCAAGTCCCCGGAATCACGTGGCTTCGGGCGCCTTCAGAGCGACGTCGGGAAAAACCTCGGCCGTGCGGCTCGGGTTTTCGAATACACCGGATCGGGATGTGCAGGCGAACCTTGCGGGGCGATCAGCTGAGCTGGGCGGATTCGTACCACTGCTTCAGGTACTTCTGATCGTCGCATTGCCAGGGGTGGAAAGACGGCTTGAAGAAGCGTCCGATCATACGGAGTTGGGGACCCATCACGATCTTGTTCACATCCCTCGCCTGCTTCTTCATCTCGGCGGTGATCTCGGTCGGATCATCCTTCATCATGCGAAGGAAGACCCGGTTGAAAGGCAAGAGGCCGAACACGATCGCTACGATCGCAGAGAAGACTCTGAGTAGATAACCGCCCCCGACTGCGCGGAAGAGATCGAAAGCAACCGCTTTGTGTTCGAGTTCTTCGGCGGCATGCCAGCGCCAGAACCGCAGCATTTCCGGGTGCATGAATTCCGCGATCTTCGGCTCCATGAACAGGACGTGGGCGCCGGTCGCCGTGAGGTGTTCGAGGAAGACCGTAACACCGAGTTGTACCTTTCTCGGGAGTCGGCGCGCCATCCAGTTGAAGATACGATCTCCGAATGCGACTTCGCGATCGACGTCGACACCGAACTTCGCAAACGAACGATTGAGTTCGTTATGCGCGCGTGTGTGAAGTCCCTCCTGCTGGATGAAAGCTCGGATCAGTTCCTTGACTTCGGGGTCCTCGGCGCGGTCCTGAAAATTCCGAACGGACTGGATGAAGAAACGCTCACCCGGCGGGATCAGAATCGAAAACGCGTTCTCCAGATGACTGATGATCGGGTTGCCGGCGAACCAGTACTGAGGGACGCGATCCAGGTCTTGAAACTCGTACCTGCGCGGCTGGATGCTCACACCTTCGGGCAGCCGGGAAGAATGTGCGGCGGGAAAGGAGGCTTGAATGGTCATGGGACGATCTCCTCACGCGAGCGGACGACTGGCGCGGCTGCATATAATATACCGCGACGATACCCCGCTCGCCGCTGCTCGATCGGGCCAGGCGTCGAGCCGACTACTGAGTCGGACCTCTGAGGTTCACATGATCGAATAGCTCGAAGAACGCCTCGACGTGCTCGAGTTCTCCGACCAGGACAAGCTCGCCACTGGCGACAGCGTCCGCCAGCGAGAGCTTTCCCGACCAGAGCCGAGCCCAGAGCGGTAATTCCAGATGAAGCTCGAAATCCGCAGTTTCCGGCGCGGACTCCAGAAATTCCGCGACACCACCGCGCACCGTGAGACCGCAGTTCACTTCCGAGTCCTTGAAGTGCCAGGCCCCCGTCTGCGACACGGCGGAACTCTTTTCCGGATCGAGCTGGACGCGCAGCGCCTTTACGAAACGCGTCGGGGCCGCGGCCAGAACCTGACGCTCGGCAGCCGGTCGCTGATTCAGGAAACTCGTATCAACCGTGCCCTCGAGTTCGAGTGCTCGGGTCAGACACACGGAACGCACATTGGACGATGTGGTCTGTTGGGCCAGCGAGCGAAGCGCGGTCGCCTCGATCTGGCGTGCGTCGCCATCCCCCGAGTCGATGCGCACGAGCCAGCTCGCGAGGCGCGCGGCCCAGGACGCTTCATCATTTTCCAGAGAATTCCGCGCCTGTTCCAGAACCCGATTGCGGCCCCCAAAACCGACGACCATACGCTGCGCTTCGACCTGGGGTGGAGGAGGAAACAGATCACAGGGATCGGTGCCATACCAGCCGAAGAGCCCGGTGTGGATCTGGCGCACGTGATGGGGAACAGCTCCGTAGAACTGACGGCAGAGCGGTGAAGTCTCCAGATGCGCGGGGAGCCGCACCGACCAGGCGAGTTCGTCGGGGCCGAAACCGCGGTTGATTCCGCGCACGGTCTGATCCCACAAGAACTGAATCGCATCGCGGTAGTCGCGCAGCGCGTCGCGCACCGCACCTCGACCCGAAATCGGAGGCCCGTGAACACCGACCAGGTGTTCCGGATCGAAACTGCGAATTCTGTCGATGGCTTCGACCAGGAGCAGCGGATCGCGATACGCCTCGCCCCGCAACGGATAGATGTTGAAGAGCGCTGGCCAGATATTGTTGTTGATCACCACGCCTTCATCCGGCAGCCAGATGATCAGCGAGTCCTCACTGTCTGCGGCGGCTGGAATGAAATGGAAGCGGAGGCCCGCGATCTCGGTCTCGGTCTCTCCCCGGATCGGATCGGTGAGCGGCAGAAAGCCCGGAGTACGCTTGGAGTGATTTGGATTGAAGAAGAAGGGACCGATCCCGTGATTCGGCATGGCATCCGGACCCTGCTGGGGCAGGAAGAGTCCGAACTGAAGACACGCCCGTCGATTGTAGGCCGGTCCGATTTCACCGGCGATGTTGGCGCGAGTATCGGGAATGCGTTCGTGACCGTACACGCGAAGCGCGGGCTCGTTCTCCCGAAGCCAGGCTGTCGTGCCGTCAACGTAATGGCTATGCGAGTAGATCACGGCCCGTGTCGGCAGATCAGTGATCGCGCGAACCGCTGCCACGTGGTCACCGGCCTCTTCCACGGATTCACCGGTATCCACGATGACCAGACCTTCCGGAGCTTGAATGGCGGTTGAGTTGGCGAGGCCATAGCCCACCGCGCAGTGAACGCGCTCCGTAACAGTCCAGAGTCTGGGCACAAAGCGTTTGGAGTGTTCGATCAGGTCACGGTTGGCAATCTCCCCTTTCGGCCCCTCGACGACGGCGCTACTGGAGCCCTGGGCGACAGGTGGGTCAAGGATCTCGGGCTGCATCAGATAGACCTCATCGTTTCGGTTTCTTGGCGTTGGAGAAAGTCGAGACCAGATCTTCAGGCGCGGTCAAGCCCGGCAAACGGCCCGGAAGTATGGAGCAGGAGAACCCGCGCGCCTTCAGCGATCGTTCCGCTGACGCGCATGCTGCGCAGGGCCGCCAGTAGTGCCGCACTTTCGAAACCCGCACTCACACCGCGTCGTCCGTATTCCTCGAAGGCCGCGACGGTGTGCGACTCCAGGACCGCAATCGCGGTGCCACCCGACTCGCGCAGAGCGGCGAGCATGCGATGGCCCATGATGGCTCGGGGTACGTCCAGTCCGTCGGCGACCGTACCGGTGGACTCGACCGGCTCCACCTGTTCCAGGCCCTTTTCGAAGGAGCGGACCACGGGCGCGCAGGCTTCCGATTGCACGGCAACCAGTCTGGGTAATGGCTGGCGCTCGTCGAGCAGGCCCAGTTCGATGAGTTCCGCCAGCGCCTTCCAGATTCCCACCAGTCCAGTTCCGCCCCCGGTCGGATAGAGGATCCAGTCCGGCAGCGTGGTGGGACCAAAGTGGTCAAAAATCTCCAGGCCCATGGTCTTCTTGCCCTCCAGGCGGCCCGGTTCGAAGAACGTGGACAGGTCCACGTACTCACCGCTGGCAAGCGGAGCAGCGAGTTCCTCGCGCATCTTCGCACCGGCCGCAGCGATGTTCTCACCCGCGAAGCGCACATCACCGCCGAAGAACGTGCAGGCGCGCTGGTAGATGCTCTGCTGATAGCCATCGGGCATATAGACGATGGCGGGTGGCAGGCCCAGTCGCGAACAGAAGAGCGCGGCGGCCACACCCGCGTTGCCCTGGGTTGGCAGACAGAAACGCTGCGCACCACACGCGGCTCCAAACGCGACGCCGATCACCAACCCGCGATCTTTGAAGCTGTTCGACGGGTTTCCACCTTCGCACTTGATGAAGTAGTCGACGCCGAGATCTCGGCTGAGTGCGTCGTGCCGGATGATCGGTGTGGCTCCGACGTCGGCCGCGTAGTCTTGCGCGAGCCCGTGCACCGGAAGTAATGGGGCGTAGCGCAGCATCCCCTGGGGAGCGGTGTCCGCGGTTCGGTCGAACATCCCGACGATTCGCTTCTCGCGCACGGCGCGCTCGAGATCGTACTCGACCTCGACCGGCCGCCCCGGTGCGGGACAACACGAACACAGCCCGACGGGAGACGTAAAGCCTTTGCTGTCGACCTCCCGACCCGATAGCGAACATCTCAGTCGGGAGATCAGCGGATTGATGGAAAGTGTCATGTTCCGGTCCTTGCGGGCGAGTGCTTCGTGCTCGTGTCAGTCATCGCCTGTGTCAGTCCTGACTCGATGAGGGGCGCAGGAGAATCTTGGCAGCGGATGCACTCCCGTTCTCCAGGTACTGAAAAGCTCGGGGACCGGAGCAGAGGGAGCGCTCCTCGAACCAGTCGCGATCGAGCAGATCGGCGACCAGCCCAGCGGCTTTGCCCGAATCGGAGTCGTTGATTTCCGTGAGCGCTTCCGAAATCGCCTCGGCACGTCGCCCGATCAGGACCACATTGGCTCCAGCACGGGACCGAGCCCCGGCCATACGCCGACCGATTCCGGAACTGCCGCCGGTGCACAGGGCAACCTGCCCCGACAGATCGAATAGCTCTGCGCTCACTTCTTCCTTCCCCCGACGTCCAATATTCTCACGGGACCAGATCGAAAGGCGTATCGGGGAAATACTTGGCCAGGCGGATGTCGCCGGTGCGCGCGTGTCCCTCCATCCTCTCCAGTCGCGAGACTCGAGCCGTCACCGCCGCGACCTCGCGATTGGCTTCGCGGGTCATGCGCTGTGTCGTGACGATCTTGATGAACTTATGCACGGATAATCCACCCGTGTAGTTCCCGGCGCCCTTGGTGGGAAGAATGTGATTGGTCCCGGAACACTTGTCACCAAAAGCGACGGTGGTTTCCTCACCGACGAAGAGCGAGCCGTAGTTGCGCAACCGATCCACATACCAGTCGAGATTGTCCGTCTGGATTTCCAGATGCTCGGGCGCATACACATCACTGACCTGTGCGGCTTCTTCGTCGTCTTTGCATAACACCACTTCGCCAAAGTCCCGCCAGGCCGCATCGGCCGCCTGTTGCTGAGCTTCGGGAAGATCGTCAATCAGAACCTGCATCTTCTCCATGACTCGCTCAGCCAGTCCGCGATCGGTTGCAACCAGCCAGGCCGGTGAGTCGAAACCGTGCTCTGCCTGACCGACCAGGTCGCATGCCACGATTTCCGCATCCGCGTTCGCGTCTGCGATGATGAGTATCTCCGTGGGACCGGCAAAGAGATCGATACCCGTCCGGCCAAAGAGCATGCGCTTGGCTTCGGCGACGAAGCGGTTACCAGGGCCGACCAGGATATTGGCTTCACATCCGCTGAAGAGACCATAAGCCAGCGCCGCAACTCCCTGGACACCCCCGAGTGCAAGGACGTGGTCCGCACCCGCGAGATCCATTGCGTAGAGGATGGCGGGGTGGATGCCGCCGCGATCCGTCCCGGGAGCCGAACAGGCGACGATATTGCGTACACCCGCGACCTTCGCCGTGGTGATGCTCATGATTGCCGATGCGACGTGGGCGTAGCGTCCGCCCGGCACATAACATCCAGCCGTTTCGATCGGGATCAGCTTCTGACCCGCCCAGAGCCCCGGCGATAGCTCGGTCTCGAATTCCGAGATGCTGGCCAGTTGTTTCTCGGCAAAACTGCGCACGCGCTCGTGCGCGTAACGCAGATCGTCCTTGAGCTGGGAAGGCACCTGCTCGGCCGCGGCCTCCACGGCTTCTCTGGACATCCGGATGTCGCCCCGCCAGCCGTCGAGTTCGACGCCGTATCTGCGGGCTCTGTCTTCGCCTCCGGCCTCGATTTCCGCCAGGATCTCGCTGACGATGCGACGAGTTTCCTGTTCCGTGCTCACCGGCGTACGTTGGGCCTTCTTCAGATACTGAGGGGGCATTGCGATCTTCCTCTTGCGTGCGAGTGGGAGCGCTGCGGCTCGAGAAGCGCAGATGGAATCACTCGAGTTCCGAATCCAGCCCGATTCTACTCAGCACCTCGCGTGCAATCGACAGTGCAGCCGTAAGACCCGGGCTCTCGAAACCGAAGAGATTCACCAGACCGGGAATTCCGTGTACCTCGGGTCCGTAGATGGCGAAATCGGCCATCGGCTCGCCGGGAGCCTGAACCTTGGGACGAACTCCGGCGTAGGAAGGGACCAGGGCGGATTCATCCAACCCGGGGAAGTAGCGAAGCACCGATTCGGCGAACTTCGCGGCGCTCGCCTCATCGACCCGATAACTCACCTCTTCGACCCACTCCTGATCGGGCCCGAAACGCATCTGGCCGGCCACGTCGAGTGTGACGTGAATCCCCAGGCTTGCGGTATTGGGAACCGGGTAGATCAGGCGTGTGAATGCGGGCTTGCCCGGAGTCACGAAATAGCTGCCCTTGGTCAGATAGCGGCGCGGTATCGTGCTCGCGTCGAGTCCTTCGATGGCCCCGGCCACTTCCTGAGCGCCGAGTCCAGCCGCGTTGATCAGGACATCGCAATCGAGTTCCATCTCGCCACTGCGGACGCGCAGGTTTTTACCGTCCGCATGGCCCGCTTCGAACGTCGTGTTCACGGACAGTTGCGCACCGGCTTCTTGAGCGTCGGCGAGGAGTGCCGTCATGAAGCCGTGACTGTCGATGATGCCGGTGGACGGCGACAGCAACGCCGCTTTGCAGTACAGCGCGGGTTCGAGTTCCATCGCCTGCTCACCCGACAACCTCTCCAGGTCGTCGACCCCGTTTCGGGCGGCGCTGAGCTTCAGGCTCTCGAGCACCGGGATATCCTCATCGCGGGTCGCGACGATCAGCTTGCCGATCCGGCGATGTGGAACATTCCGCGCCTCGCAGTAGCGATAGAGCGCCTGCTTGCCCTCGACGCAAAGTCGCGCCTTGAGGCTCCCCTGCGGGTAGTAGATCCCGGCGTGAATCACTTCGCTATTGCGGGACGAGGTCTGCAACCCGTAGTCTCGTTCCGCTTCGAGGATCACCACATCGCGCCCCATGCGTGCGAGAGCCCGGGCTACCGCGAGCCCGACGACCCCGGCTCCGACAACGATTGCGTCGACCCTGTCTACAGTCACGTCGGTTTCAGTTCCCTTCTCGATTGCTGGCGACGAGTCTAATGGCTGAGTCCAGTGTTCTTCAACGCGCGCCACACGGCGCCTGCATTCCCCCTTTTCCCTTCGGCTCGCGCTATCATGCTCGCGGCCGGCCGGCCGACGGAGATTTGCTCGTGGCGCAGAACACAGAACTCTACGAGGCTGTACTCAGCGGAGACAAGAACTCGGCGGTGGAACTGACGCGCGCAGCCCTCGATGCGTCCGTCGACCCCCAGTCATTGATCGACGATGCGATGATCCCAGCGATGGACGAGGTGGGGAGACTCTTCGAGGAAGAAGAGTACTTCGTGCCCGAACTCCTGCTCGCAGCCCGTGCCATGAAATCGGCCCTCGAACTGATCCGCCCTCTACTCGCAGAGACCGGCGCCCCGAGCAAAGGCCGCATCGTCATCGGCACCGTTCAGGGGGATCTTCACGACATCGGCAAGAACCTGGTATCGGCCATGTTCGAAGGCGCGGGCTTCGACGTCATCGATCTTGGAAGTGACGTCCCGGCCGAGCAGTTCGTGGCGGCCGCAAAGGAAAAGGACGCGGATCTCGTGGGCCTTTCGGCCCTGCTCACGGTAACCATGCAGTCGATGAAGTCGGTCGTCGACGGACTCGAAGCGGCCGGGCTGCGAGATCGGGTGAAGGTCCTGGTGGGCGGCGCCCCACTCTCGACGAGCTACGCCGACGAGATCAAGGCTGACGCCTATGCAGACAACGCCACCGCCGCGGTTCGCGCCGCCTTTCAACTGTTAGGGGTCTGAGTTCAGATGACGCTGATCGACGAACTGCTCGCCAAGGGCACCGTGTTGCTCGATGGTGCCTGGGGCACCGAATTGCAGTCTCGCGGACTCGCGATGGGCGAATCACCGGATTTCTGGAACCTGGAGCACGCAGATCGCGTCGAACAGGTCGCCCGTGCCTACGTCGAGGCCGGGAGTGACGTCATTTTGACCAATACGTTTCGCGCCAATGCCATCGCACTGGCCGAACACTCCGAGGTCTCGAAGCTCGAGCAGGTGAATCGATCGGGGGTCGAGATCTCCAAGCGCGCCGCGGGGACGCGCGCGCGGGTGTTCGCATCGATCGGTCCGAGCGGCAAGCTGTTGATCAATGGACAGGTGACCGAAGCGGCCCTGCGCGCGGCCTTCGAACAACAGGCGCAAGCTCTGGCGGCCGGTGGCGCGGACGCGATCGTCATCGAAACCATGACCGACCTCGATGAGGCCGGATTCGCGATCGATGCGGCGCGCGCGACCGGCCTGCCGGTGGTGGCGTGCATGGTGTACGACTCCGGGAAAAACAAGGATCGCACCATGATGGGAGTCAAGCCCGAGCAGGCCGCCGAGTCCCTGACGAAAGCGGGCGCCGACGTGATCGGCGCGAACTGCGGCAACGGCATCGAAGGCTATATCCCGATCTGCGCGCGACTCGCCTCTGCAACCGACCGACCCATCTGGATCAAGGCGAATGCCGGCTTGCCCACGCTCGAAGCGGGCCAGGTGGTCTACAACACCACTCCCGAGCAGTTTGCATCGCACCTGGGCGATCTCGTCGAAGCAGGCGCGAGCTTCATCGGCGGCTGTTGCGGGACGAGTCCCGCTTTCATCGAGACACTCCGGGCGCGCATCGATGCCTGAAAACTCGCGTTGCGCTTGTCGGGGTGCACGGATTCGGACCGGATCGCGAGAGGAGAAGTGACGTGAGCACGGAAACCATGAGCTCGCGCGAGCGCCTGCTGGCGACGTTTCGGGGAGATCCAGTCGATCGCATTCCCTGGTCGCCCTGTGTCGACAACTACTTTTTGTCTTCTCTGCCCGAAGACGGGAAGCTCGATGAGCGGGAACTCCACAAGGAAGTCGGTTCTGACGCCATGCTGCGGCACGTGATGATTCACGCGGCCACGCCGCCCGTATCCGGAGCCAAGACCAGTTCGCAGAAAAACCCCCGCGTGGATTCACAGATCGATCGCCAGGCCGATGGATCGTTTCGTTCGACCCACGAAACCAAGCTGGGCACGCTGGTCGAAGAGTTCAAATGGACACCCGAGTCTCCGTTCGTGCCCTGGTTTACCAAGCGCAAACTCCAGACGCTGGAGGACATCAAGATCTATATGTACGGGCTGGAGACCGCGATCCTGTCCCCCGATCCCGAGTACTTCAACCAGACCGTCGAGCGCCTGGGCGATGACGGACTCGCGACGACTTCGGGTCCCAATAGCCCGATGGAACATTTCATCAACAATGAAATGGGCCTGGAGAAGATGACCTACGCGCTCGCCGACGATCCGGACACGGTCGAGCAATGCTTCGAGATGATGCACGAACTCAATCTGAAGGCCTATCAGATCCTCGCCGAGAGCAAGGCCGAGGTCGTGATCAGCTACGAAAACCTCTCCACCACACTCACGTCTCCGAAAAACTACGAGCGCTTCGACCAGCGCCACTGCAATGATTACGCAGAGATCTGTCGAGGTGCAGGCAAGACGTACCTCACGCATATGTGTGGCCGCTTGACTGGTTTTTCCGGGCAGCTCTGCAACGCCAATCAAGACGGCTTCATCGACGTCGCACCCTCTCCTACCGGCGATGTCGACTTCGGCAAGGCCAAGGCGGGCTGGGCCAAAGACAAAGTGCTCGTGGGCGGCATCGACGCGACGGCTTTTACGGGTCTCTCACCGCAAGAGATGAGCGTCTACGTTCGCGATCTCTTGAGCGGAATCGAGGAAGAGGCCGGAAGCTTCCACAAGTTCATCCTCGGAAGCGGCGACGCGCTGCCGAAGAACACACCCATGCCGGTGATCCGCGCCGTTACTGAAACCCTGCGCAGCTATTTCGCCTGAGCCTGGGTCGGGCTGGCCGATCCTCTACAGGCCGAAATTCCAGATTTTACCCCGAGAAATTCCGACCGCGGTACAATCCCGATGGGCTGATTCGGCGTTTATGGTAGGCCGAGGCAGCGATCAACCAACTCGTGGAGTAGCTGTCTTGAGCAATGAAGAGCGGAGCCTGATCGATGCCATCGTCGGAATGCGCGAGGTCGAAGCCGTCGAACTGGCGACCGCTCAACTCGACGCGGGTGGCCAACCACTCGACATCTTGCGCAAGTGCAAGGAAGCGATGGACATCGTCGGCCGGAATTTCGAAGAAGGCGAATTCTTCATTCCGGAACTGGTGATGGCCGGAGAGATCCTGAGTCAGATTACCGCCGTGGTAAAGCCACGCATCTCGGGAGATGCAGTGATCTCGGGTGAACCACTGGGAAAGGTCGTACTCGGCACGGTGCACGGGGACATCCACGACATCGGCAAGAACATCGTCGGCTTCATGCTCGACGTAAACGAATTCGAAGTCTGCGACCTGGGCGTGGACGTGCCGCCGGATCGCTTCATCGAGGCCATCCAGAGCGAATCCCCCGACGTCGTGGCGCTGAGCGGATTTTTGACTCTGTCATTCGACTCGATGAAGAACACCATCGATGAGATCGAAAAGGCGGGGCAGCGCGACGCCGTCAAGATCATGATCGGCGGGGGCCAGGTCGACGAGACGATCCTGCGCTACACGGGTGCGGATTCTTTCGGTGCGAATGCGATGAACGCCGTCACGCTGTGTCGACAGTGGACGGCGGAGTCGAACACATGAGCGATTCCGCCGCGAAGCAATTCGACGAACGCTCGCAGCGCATCCAGGATGCTGTCGAGTTGCGCGAACCGGATCAAGTTCCCTTTTCGACCATCTGGCACTTCTGGCCGGCGCGTTACGCCGAGATGACCTGCCAGGAGGCGATGTACGAACACTCGCGTTACAACGCCGCAGTTCGCAAGGCCGTGCTCGACCTCGAACCCGATGCATTCTCGTTCATGCAACCGACTGTGAGCATGGGCCCAGCGTTTGAAAAGCTGGACTTCCGCATGCTGCAGTGGCCCGGTCACGGTGTAGGTCCGGACTCCACCTTCCAGTTCCTCGACCGCGAGTACATGGCGGCAGAGGAGTACGACGAGTTCCTCTTCGATCCCACCGGCTTCTTTCTCAGGAAGTACCTGCCGCGAGTCGCCGGCGCGTTCGAGGGTTTCGCAAACTTTCCAGACTTTCCCGCCTCGCCCTACTTCGGACTGGCGCACGCGACTTCGGGGTTTGCGACACCCGAGATGGCACAGACCTTCGAGCAACTGGCGAGCGCGGGCCGGGAAGTGACGGGTATGCTCGGCTCGGCGATCCCGCTCGTGAAAGAGATGGCCGATCTCGGCTTCCCCACGACTTTCGGCGGGTTCACGATGGCGCCCTATGACTACATCGCCGACTATATGCGTGGCTCGCGCGGTGCGATGCTGGACATGTTCCGCCACGAAGAGAAGATGCTCGCCGCCATCGACAAAGCCAGGCGGATCATAACGCCGGGTACGATCGGCCGCGCTACGATGCTTCCCTCCAGGACCGTATTCATTCCGCTGCACTGGGGACTCGACGGATTCATGTCGGGCAAACAGTTCGAGAAGTTCTACTGGCCGGGATTGCGCGACCTCATGCTCGACTTGATCGAAGCTGATTTGACCCCGCTGGTGCTCTGGGAAGGAGTCTGCGACTCCCGCCTCGAAGTGATCGGGGACGTCCCGCCGGGAAAGATCATCTACCACTTCGAACGCACGGATCCGCTCAAGGCAAAGGCCTCGCTCGGCGACACCGTGTGTCTGCGTGGCTTCGTCCCGGCCTCCCTGTTGACCGTCGGCAAACCGACCGAAGTCGCCGACTACTGCAAGTGGCTGATCGATGGCTGCGCGCAGGGCGGTGGGTTGATCGTCGACGGTGCGATCGGCATCCCCGATGACGCGCGCATCGAGAACGTGTTTGCCATGCGCGACACCGTCAGAAGCTACGGTGCGTCCGGATAGTCGATCGTGAGGGTTTTCCAGTCCACGAGGCGAACGCTGGATTTCGATGAAGAGAGAGAACCGCCGTGCCGGTCGTGAGCGAAGTTTCGATCGAGATCTCGCTGGTCGAACTGCGCCGCCTGCGCACACTGCACTCGAAGGGCGGTCTGCATCCGCGCATTCGCGCACTGCTTCCGCAGGTTCTGTCCGAAGTGGTGGAACGGGAACTCCTGCAACCGGCGGTCGTCTGGGAATCGCGCAAAGTGCTCGAGGCGTCGGGCGCCCGCATCCGACTCGACGGGGGAGCGGAACTGACCCGGGCCGAGGGCGCCGTGCGACTATTGGGCAAGGCCGAAGAACTCGTGATGGCCGTCGGTAGCATCGGCCCGGCGCTGGACACGACGACACGCGAATGGTTTGCGAGCGGGCGCGAAGTCGAAGCCTTCATCCTGGGCGAGGTCGGCAATCTGGCCATTGGCAAACTCGCCGACCACCTCCCGAAGAGCATCGCGGAATGGGCGAGCGAGCGCGGTTTCGACACCAGCGGTGTATTGAGCCCGGGTCAAAACGACGTCGATCTTTCCGAACAGAGGGTCGTCGTAGAAGTCGCGGGCGCAGAACGAATTGGCGTCGAACTCACCAGTGCTTGCATGCTGGCTCCGGTGAAATCCCTGTCCATGTTGATCGGTCTGGGGCAAGGATTGCCGAAGTGGACCCATGCCCAGGCTTGCGAGCTGTGCTCTTCCCGCGACACCTGTCGCTTGCGAACCATCGACCCTGAACCCGTTGTCGCGTGAGCGAGCCTGAATCCGAAACCTCGGGGTTCCGCGTCCGCTTCACACCGGCCGATCGGGAAGGCCATTGCAAGACGGACGAGAACCTGCTCGATTGCGCACGCCGCCACCGCGTGCGCATCGCCAGTAGTTGTGGCGGACAGGGGCGTTGCGCCGCCTGCGTGGTGCAATTCGTCGATGGCCCGGTTCCGGAGCCTTCCCCCGCCGATCAGCAGGCGTTCTCGGCGCGCCGCCTCGCCGAAGGCTGGCGCCGCGCCTGTCTGGTCGACCCGATCGGGGACTGTACGGTCTGGCTCCCGCCGCGCTCTACCGCTGCGCCCATGCGTACGCTCGTGGACGGACGCGAGACTCACGTCGAACCCGAGTCGGTCATCGAGCGCGTCACAATCGAGCTTCCTCCAGCCTCGCTGGACGACGTACGCGCGGACGACCAGCGACTGCTCGACGCACTCGCAATCGCGCGACCCGGCGGGTGCGAGCAAATCGATCTGGATGCGATTCGCGAGTTTCCCGACGAGTTTCGCAAGAACGGCGGACGTCTGGACGCCTTCGTCCGTCGAGGTGAGCTGATCGCGACCGGTCCAGTGGGTCGACCCGCTCTGGGTCTCGCCATCGACCTGGGAACCACGAATATCTCGGCTTGCCTCTCGGACCTCGAGAGCGGAGAAACCCTGGCCTCTGCTGGAATCGAGAACCCTCAAACTCGCCACGGGGGCGATCTGATCAGCTACGCCGCCCTCGTGCGCAGCGACAAGAAGGGAGCGCAGGAACTTCAGGGACTCGCGGTCGAGGCCCTCGGTGAACTGCTCGCCAGGCTCTGTTCGCTCGGCGCGGCCTCGAGCGAGCAGATCGTCGACGCAGTCGTGGTCGGCAACACCATGATGCACCACCTGCTACTCGGTCTACCGGTCGAGCCTCTGGCCACGGCACCGTTCATACCGGCTCTCAGCGATGCGATCGACGTCAGGGCGCGCGACCTCGGTCTCGTTCTGGCCGCGGGCACTCGCGTCCACCTGCTTCCCAATATCGCGGCCTTTGTGGGCGGCGACCACGTGGCCACACTTCTGGCCACGCTTCCCGGGCTCGAAGCACGGCTTTGTCTGGCGATGGACATTGGAACCAATACGGAGATTTCGCTGATCGAGGGCGATTCCATCACGAGTCTGTCCTGTCCATCGGGTCCCGCTTTCGAAGGTGCCCATATCGCGTGTGGAATGCGCGCCGCAGTCGGCGCCGTCGAGCGGATTCGTTTGCTAGGCGACGAGGTGCGCGTCGATACGATCGAGGACGCGCCACCGGTGGGAATCTGCGGATCCGGCGTGCTCGACGCCGTCGCACAACTCTTCCTGACCGGCGTAATGAATGAACGGGGGCGAATTCAGGAAGGCCACCCGCGCGTGCGAAACCGCGGCCATCGAAGGGAGTTCGTGCTCGTGCGCGAGAGCGACTCGGGGCCCGAGATCGTCTTCACGCAGGAAGACGTGCGCGCAGTACAACTGGCGAAGGCGGCGATCCGAGCAGCGACGGACCTGCTCCTCAAAGACACCGGTCACGTCGAGCGCGAACTCGAGCAGGTGGTGGTCGCAGGAGCTTTTGGCAACTACATCGACCTGAGCAGCGCTCAGGCAATCGGAATGCTGCCACCCCTGCCCTTCCAGCGCTTCGCCCAGGTAGGAAACGCCGCCGGGGATGGCGCGCGACTGGCTCTTCTGTCGCGCCAACAACGCGATGCCGCGGCCGCCATCGCCCGTCGCTGCCGCTATCTGGAACTGGCCGGAAATCCCGCCTTCCAAACCAGCTACATCGAGCACATCGGCTTCAGCCGACCGGTCTGATCAGAGGCTCCGATCCAGCGCGTAGAGGGCCCGGAGTAGTGGACATTCTTGTCCACTACGGCGCAGATGCTAGAGTGGAGCCCGGCCGGACAAGATCGCGGTCCACCCCAACGAGCCCTCGCGGCCCAACTCGGACGGAATCCTCCATGTCACTCGAATCCATCGTCACAACTCTCAAGACACACTGGAAGTTCGACTACGAAACCAATGTAAATGCTCTTCGCGACCTCTACGAGAAGGCGAAGAAGGAACAGTGGAACGCGGCGGTGGACATCCCGTGGGATCTCGAGATCAACAAGGAGGGAGTCGGGGACATCCTGGACCCGAGCGGGGAACGCTTCCCCCGCTACGACTTCGTCAAGGCGCTCTCGAACGAGGCGCGCGAGCAGTTTGCAGCGCGGCGCTCCGCCTGGACGCTTTCCCAGTTTCTGCACGGTGAGCAGGGTGCACTGCTCTGCTGCGGACAGCTCGTCGAGGCCGTCCCGGACATCGACGGAAAACTCTACGCCGCCACCCAGGTCGTCGACGAAGCTCGGCACGTCGAGGTGTTTCACCGCTACATCACGCGACTCGACCAGGTCTATACCATCGAACCTTCGCTACACGCAGTCCTCAACGCGATCCTCGAGGCCGATCTCTGGCAGATGAAGTGCGTGGGAATGCAGGTCATCACCGAGAGCCTGGCGATGGGCACATTCAAGTCGATGAAGGAAAACACACGCGACGATCTGCTGCGCAACGTGGTCGAACTGACCGCACAGGACGAGGCACGCCACGTCTCCTACGGTCTGATCTACATGAAGGAAGAACTCCCGCGCATGTCGGATCCCGATCGCGAGCGCGTGGAAGATTTTGCGTTGGGAGCGGTTCGCATGCTCACCACTGGTGGCGGAGGCGCGGCGGACTCCAAGGGTGGCGGCATCCTGTCGTCGCGGCAGGCGGTGTATACCGAGGTAGGCATCGACTACGACGCGGCGATGCAGGAGATCGGGGAAAAAGCCAACGATCCCGAGTTCGCCAATACCGGACCTCGAATGTTCGATGACCACGTGGTCCCGCAGCTCCAGCGAGTCGGTCTCGTGACCGATCGGGTCGCTCCCGGATACCGCGAACTGGGCTTCGACGTCTAGTCGTCTGCAGACCCAGGTGCCGAGCTGACCCATGTCTGGGACCTAATGTCCCGGACTCGGGGCGGCCGGGATCCGAAACGGCGCCTCATCGATCGCGAGTCGGCACAAGCCTTGCTCGATCACACGGTATCGCCTCATACGCGAGGAGGGTGCCGTGTCGACGCCGGATTGCGGACTGCTTTCGGGAATCTGGACCCGCCTCGGTTTTCTGACCGTTCTGGTGGTCGCTGCACTTCCAGCCGGAGCTGAACCTGATCGCACGGTTCTGGTAGCCGTTCGGGAACTCACCCGCGCGAAGCAGACGATCACGCTTCCGGTGAAAGTCGGGATCCTCGAAGCGGCAGCAAGCCTCCCGCTCAGCTTCGAAGTCGCCGGACGCGTTGCGCGCATCCTGGGCGAGGGCGTGCAAGTGAATGAGGGCGACAAGATCGCCCAGCTCGACACCGAACTCGAGGTAGCCGAGGTCGAACGTGCACAGCTCCGGCTTGCCGATGCACAGCGCGACTTCGCACGCCTGCGTGGATTGCGCAAAGCTCAGGCGACTAGCGCCAGCACGCTGGAATCCGCGGCCACTGCGGCAAAGCTTCGCCGGACGGAACTCGACCTGGTTCAGGAAAGGCTCGATCGTCGGCACCTCGAAGCGCGTTTCGCGGGCATCATCGCCGATGTGCGCGTAGATCCAGGTGAGGTCGTGGTTCCTGGCAAAGTGGTTGCCCGACTCCTGAACTTCGATCTGCTGAAGATCGAAGTCGGTGTGCCTGGACATCAGATCGGCGACGTCATGCCCGGAGCCCGTGTCGAGATCAGCGTCCCGTCGCTTCGCGATTCCGGCTTCAGCGGCCTCGTGCACGCCATCGCACCCGCAGCAGCCGAAGGCAGCGTGCTTTTCGCTGTGGAGATCCTGATCCCCAATCCCGAGGGGCATCTCAAACCCGGCATGAGCGCACGTGCACGCATCGTATCTCGTGAGGTAGAAGATGCGTTGTCGATTCCGCTCGAAACTTCAGTCGCGCGCTCGGGACAGCGGGTAGTGTTCTTCGTGCAGGATGGTCGCGCGAGAGAGAAAACCGTCGAGGAGGCCTGGCTGCATGGCGACCGACTGGTACTCACCGGCGCCACCCCTAGCGATGCACTCGTCGTTCGGGGACAACACGATCTCGACGATGATGTCGCCGTTCACATCGACGATTCCGTTTTACGGGGTACGGGCCCAGATTCGCGGATCGCACGGCCCGTGGTAATGGGCCCTTGAAGATCTTTCAGAAGACGATAGGGAGACCACTCCCGATCTACCTTGCAGCCGTGCTGGTCTCGCTGTTGGGAATCTGGTGCCTTTCAGAGCTGCCTGTCAATCGAGCACCTGAGGTGCAGATTCCGTTCTCGGTGGTCTACGTGCCCTATGTCGGAGCTTCGCCCGAGGAGGTCGAAGCGGAGATCACCGTCGATCTAGACGAACAGCTCGGAACACTCGCTGACCTACGCCATCTCACCTCGATCGCGAGCGATGGTGTATCGACGCACATCCTGGAGTTCGAGGATCGTGCCGACATGAAGGAGAGTCTGCGCTCCGTCCGCGATGAAACCAGTCTGGTGGAGTCGGAGTTTCCCGACGATGCTGACGCACCGATCGTGCGCGAGATCAGTTTCGATGATCTACCGATCGTGTTCTTCACGCTACACGGAGGTGGTGACCAGTACAGGCTTCGAGAGATTGCCGAGGACCTGGCGCCCGACCTGGAAACCGTTGCGGGAGTGAGCCGCGTTGACGTTTTCGGCGGGCTCGAGCGCGAGGTGTGGATCCTCGCTGATCCTCCCTCACTCACGCAGCATGGCCTGACCCTACAGGATCTGGTAGCCGCCATCGGCCGTCAGAGCAGTGGACGACCTTCGGGCGAACTACGAGGCCGCGGCTCGAGCCATTTGATCCGCACTACGGGCGAGTTCCACTCATTGGAAGAGATCCGCTCTATCGTCGTCCTGGCCAATGGTGCAGGAAGCCTGCATCTGCGGGACGTCGCGCGTGTAGAGGTGGGTCACGTAAGGCGGACGTCGGGAGCATGGCTCGATGGCGAACCCAGTGTGACCCTGATCGTGCGCAGACGGCCCGACGTGAACACCATGGAGACCGTCGAACAGCTCGAGGCCATGATCACACGAGTGCGCTCCTCTCTGCCACCCGGAATACAAATTGAAACGCACTCTGACGCATCAGATGAGATCGCTCGGATGATCCGTCAGCTTGGCACGAGTGGAGCGATCGGTCTGGTGCTCGTGGTGCTCGTGCTCTTCACGGTTTTCGGAGTGCGTCGCGCCTTGCTAGTGGGCAGCGTATTGCCAATTTCGGTTCTGGTCACGTTCGTGGGCTTGTACTTGTTTGACATGGAGATCAGCAATATCGCGCTGTTCTCGTTGATCCTGGTACTGGGGCTCGTAGTCGATGGGGCGATCATCGTGGGAGAAGCGATCTACGCCGAGGCGGAGGCAGGTGCGACGTCGGTCGAGGCTGCCAAGACGGGAATTGGAAAAGTCGGCATGCCCGTGATCTCAGCGGACCTTACGACCGTGGCCGCATTCCTGCCGATGCTGCTGATGGTCGGAGTCATGGGCCAGTTCATGTCTGTAATGCCAAAGGTCGTAGCCTTTGCACTGATCGGCTCGGTTTTCGTCGACCATCTTCTGCTGCCGGCGGTAGCCGCTCAGCTTCGTCCTAGCGAACGCACGAGCCGCACGCGCAAGTTCACATGGTCACCCGACTTCGAACGGATCCGCCCTGTCTACGAGCGTGCCCTCATGCGTGCACTGCGGATGCGAGTATCGATTCTGGCCACCGCAACGATCGCCTTTCTGGGCGCAGGTACCCTGTACATCACGAATGTGATCGACTCGATCTTCTTGCCGGCCAGCGATCAGGCGCGTTTCATCGTCAACTATGCACTTCCGCTGGGTACCCCACTCGCCGAGACAGATCACGTCGGACAGTTGATCGGTGAACACCTACGCGAAATGTCCGAAGTGAAGCATTGGGTCCTGACCACGGGCGACACGGGCGCTCTTTCGTCTGAAGGACGAGATGGGGCCAGGGTTGGACCGGAGTACGGCAAGATCGACGTAGAACTCGTACCGGGATCGGAGCGTGAGTTTGACCAGAGTACGCTAGTGGCGAAGTTGCGCAGACAATTGGAAGTCTACGCAGGGGTAGAGATCGACCTCCAGGAACTCGAGGGAGGCCCGCCGGTTGGGGCCGCGCTCGCAATCCGCGTGAAAGGTGAATCGCTCGAGCAAGTAGCCAATGCCGCAGAGCGTATCGAGCGGCGCCTGAGCAGCCTTCCTGGAGCGACCGACGTGCGCATGGATTACGACCGCACACGGCCCGAGATTCGTGTGGACCTGGATCGGGCCCGCGCTTCCGCGCGCTTCGGTATCTTGCCTGAGCAAGTCTCGAATGCCCTGCTTACCTCCTTTCACGGCGTAGATGTCGGTCGTATGTGGATGGGCGACGAACGCGTCGACCTGCGCCTGCGTGCACCTGACACCACACCGCACACTATGGATCAGGTTGGTGAACTTCCTCTGCGCGCAGCAGATGGACGGCTCGTCCCGCTGGGCGAGATCGCGAGGATCTGGCTCGACTTCGGCCAGAACGCGATCTTCCGCCACAATGGCCGTCGCACGGTGACCGTGCGGGCCGACGCTGTCGAAGGATTCTCCACGGTCCTGTTGGAAACGACGGCGCGTGAGGCATTGGCAGCAATGACGCTACCCGGTGATATCGCTCTCGAGTTCGGTGGCGAAACTGAGGAACGCGACCGGTCCTACACGAGCTTGTGGCAGGCTCTGAAGTGGGGATTGCTTCTGATCTACATCGTGATCGCCGTACAGTTCAACTCGCTCCGGCAGCCTTTCATCGTACTGCTCGGTGTTCCGCTCTCGGTAGTAGGCGTGACTCTCGGACTTCTCATCACGGGCACACCGTTCAGCTTCATGGTCTTCATTGGCATCGTGTCGCTTACAGGCATTGTCGTAAACGACGGAATCGTCATGGTCGATGCCATCAATCGCAAGCGCAGAGCTGGGATGATCCTGAATGACGCTCTGCGCTTCGCTTCGTCGGAACGTCTGCGACCCGTGTTGCTCACGACCTTTACTACGATCGCCGGCCTGCTCCCGCTCACACTGAATCTGACTTCGGGTGGAGAGTTCTGGGTACCCCTCGGAGTCACGATCATCTCGGGATTGCTCCTGGCCTCGGCCCTCACCCTCTTCGTGGTCCCTGTGCTCTACTCCCTGATCGAAAGCCCGAGAGCAAACCTGCCTGCAGTCGGACCCAAGAACAGGCATCCGAGTGCGGAAGTGCCGGAACTGGCCGTTTCCGCGGTGCGTCACTCGGAGTAATGCGAAGAAGCTGAAACGCTCTGCGTCGAAATTCACCGCCGAAAAGCCGAGGCTCGTCTACTTGCTATGGCAGGCGACGCATGCTGCATCACCGTTGGCGTCGTTGCCTGCCAGGTCCATCGAAGCGGGAACCTGTAGGGATTTCCTTGCTGCAACCGGACCGGGCCTGGCGCCCCGCTCGTGCACATCGTGACATGTGGAGCACTCGATCCGTCTTGGGTGGGGCTTGGAAGACGGTCCCTGCCCGGCATTCGCGGATCGGTCCGTGGATTCGACTGAGATCGGGTGGCGCTTCGCGAGCCCCGAATCACCCGATGCGCTGGCTCGTGCAGACCTGCTATTGGAGGCATCCCCGTTCTCGTTCGATTGGCCGAGAAGGCTATTCCGCGCGACGACCCCATCATGACAGCTCAAGCAGAGCTTCGAAACACCAGCCGGCGCATCATTTCCAGTACGAAGCTGCCAGCTACCTCGGTTGACGGGCTCGGCATACGATTCGAAACGTACTCGAGCAGTCAGCCCGCTACCCCAGGGGGGCTTGGCCAGGGACGGCCGCTGCTCTTGCGGCGCGTCGGAAGGCCCGTGGCAGGCCCCGCAAGCCCGATCGAGCCCACCACTGCGAAGATGCGGGTTTGATATCTCGTCCCTACCTATGGATCGCGCGCGGGTGAAGTCGTGCACGCTGCCCGCGATACCTTCCGCACCTGTGGCCCACGCAAGATGAAGTGGCAGGCATAGGCTCGCTACAACATTGAACGAAATCAGAGCATGGATTCTGCGCATCCGCCGAGCCTCTCAACACGAGTTGCTTCGCGCTGGGCTCGATCAACGAAAATCCCGATCTATTGCCGCGGCGCTGCGTGCGACATCGGCGGCTCTGGAGAACGACATTAGTTTGCGGCAGAACTGCGCCGTAGATGCATGCGCATACTACGTGCAGAAGATGTGCAACAGTTCAGCTAACGAACAGTTCCGGGGAGAGCATCGGAATTGACCGATTTCTCTTTGCTGCGTTCGTAGGCCTCGGCTTCGTGACAGCCGGGCTGGCAGGAGCCACCGTTCGAAGTCGATTCGTAGTGCAGCGGCATCTGCCAGCCTCCGAACTGGATCGTCTCCGAGATCATCGCCTCACCGTCGCCGGCATGCAGATCGTGACATGCACGGCAGGTGCGACCGCGTTGCTTCTTATTGACGTGCACGAAATGCAGGTTGCGGTCTCCATCGCGGAACGCGGTGGCACTTCGGGTGCGCCGACTCGTGACCAGATTCGATTCATGACACGAAAAACACAGTCCGTAGTTCCTGACCCGGAAGGGGCTGTAGAAGCGCTCAGGGAAGCGCTTCTTCAACAGCCGAAATTCACCATTCCCATGAGGGTCATGGCAGGCTGTACAACCATCCTTCCGGATCGGTTCGTGCCAGGCCGAGTGCTCCTCGAGCCGACGCAAAATGTTGGTGAGCACGTCGTCACCAGACTCCACACGCTTGTCGTGGCAACCCAGGCACAGGTCCCGCTCGGGTTTCGTCAAGACGGCCGCATGGTCGGACGCATGCGGCGAGTGGCAACTCAGACATTCATCACGCGTCTTCACGGGAGCATGATCCACGCTCGCATTGTTTGCACCGTTGACGATGTCTGCGTGGCATTCAGCACATATCTTCTGCTTCTCGGCAATCAGCATCACTGGATGGTTACTGCTATGCGGGTTGTGACAATCGATACAGTCATCCCGCGCCGGATCGTGAACGTGCTCCGAACTCTTGACCAGATCGGCAATCTCTTCGTGACAGCTCTCGCACAATGCCATTCCTTTGTGGCGAAGCAGCTTGGCTCGGGACGAGGCATGCGGATCGTGGCACTGCGTACATGCACCTGCGTCGACGGGTCCGTGTTTGTACTCGCCTTCGACGATATCCTCGTCGTGGCAGCCGAAACACAGATCCTGGAGATTGTCGTCCTTGACGTCGTCGTTCAATAACGCCGCAGTTTCCCCTGCATGCGGATCGTGACAATCCAGACAGCCGCCATCCTCCGCTGCTTCATGCACGGTTTTCGCAGCACCCATCCTCTCGCCCAATTCCGAATGGCAGCCGAAACAGCTCTCCTCTGAGTCGTCTGTCTCGAAGACGTGTTTGCGTGGGTCGTCCGACGAATGGCATTCCCGGCAGGCCTCAGGGCCAGAGAACTCCGCCCAGTGACGATGTGGCGCCTGCTCGATGAACCCGTGGCAGGCCGCGCTGGCGCATGCGGCATCGGGATTGAGCTGTTCTGGCACTTCCGCGCTCAGAGGAACCGCTAGCAATGACCAGATGGCAAAGGAGCCGGTCCATAGCGCACGAATAATCCGCGGGTTGAGGCTGTTCCGACCGCCGCCCGCTGGAACTGTGACGCGGCTGCCCTGTGCTCCTGCTTCTGGAGTTCCGATGTGCATGAAGGCCGATTCTCTCATTTTCTCGTGTCGGAAAAAGTCACAGCTGTCTTTGAAGTGAGTCAATATGCTTCAGCTTGTTTGTCGCACAGCGTCGTCCTGTCCAGCTCCGAATGCCGAAAAAGGACCCATTCGAGTGAATTGACTCTATAGCAGCACGAGAGCAAGGCCTGTGCCCAGCTCCAGGATGGCGCTGAAACGACACGTCGAGGTCGACAGAAGAGGCGGCCCCGCTTGCAATGGTGCTGTGATCCCGCAATACGCCCATACTGAGCTTTTGGCCCGTTTCCAGTTTCCCGCTTCCATGCTCGGTGTCCAGAAACGCCACATCTGTCGGTGGGATGATTCGGAAATTCTCATTCTTTCGCTCACTCCGGATGGGTCTCGAGGCCCGTTGATCCAACCAATTTCAACTACTTCGGGGAGTTAGCTCACATTCGCGTTTGTGCGGAAGCTCTGGAAGAGACAACTCTGGAGCGGCACGCCGCTTGCTCCAAGCACCTGTCAACGCGTAAACTGCAATGGGCGGAATTTCCGTAGTGCAGCGCTGGAGCGAGGATGACCGGAAGGAGGGCTAGGAAGCCATGACTACACAAAAAAATTCTTTAGTCATTGCGGGTTTGGCAATGATCCTGTTGGTTGGAGGCGGGTCTCATCTTGCCTTTGCCAACGGAACGGGAGGTGGAATTCAGGGGAGTCCTCACGACTTCACCGATGACGTCGACCAAGGCGGAGCCACCGTTTCCGAGATTACCGGAGCTATTCCGTGGAATCTCAAGCGCAAGGAAATCTGTCGTACGTGCCACGTACCCCATGATCATGGGAAGGTGCGCTACGGCAATCAGGGTATCTTGTGGAACCATGAAGTGACCACCAAGACAACCTGGCAGATGTATGGAACGGATGCATCCATGATCGATTACATGGATGCCACCCCTGCAACGGAGCCGCTGGGCGTGTCGAAGCTCTGCCTGGGCTGCCACGACGGCGTCACGGGGATCAACCAGTACGATGGGAAGGTCGCAGCCGACTTCCCGAACGTCGACTACGGCGGAGCCCTGCAAGTATTGAGCGATCAATACAGCGCTGGATTCGTAATCGGTGGAGCGACGACGAACGTGGGTGATTGTCTCACCAACGGAAACTGCGCGGACTACGGCGCATCCAGCATGACAAACAACCATCCGATCTCGATCGCCTACGCGGATGCTGGTGGTGCGGCCAAGGGCATGAAGCCAGACACCACGCCACTAGGTGGCGGTACCATCGCCGACGTCCTGGACAATGGCCGCGTCGAGTGCTCGACCTGCCACGATGTCCATGACAAGGATGCGGTTTCCGGTACGCACCTGCTTCGTGAGAGCACGAAAGCGGGAGTCGGGGCAGGCGCCAGCGCTCTCTGCCTGACCTGCCACGACAAGTAGCTGAGGCGACACCGAGTCACCTTGCTGGCGACTCAATCTGCGTGAAACATGAAACCGGACCCGACCTCGGAACTACCCGGGGTCGGGTCCTTTGTTTTCGGCGCTTCTCTCGATGGTACCCGTGTATACTGGTGCGGAGGAGCCATCATCGTTCGAGTAGCAGAACTGCTGGTATTCCGGTTCGCTCGCATGCTTCCGTCTCCGATCCTCGCGAAGCTGGCCTTCGCGACGTTGGTCCTCGGACCTGGATTGACCGTAGCAGATGCGCAGAACGGAGCGGGCCAGGAAGTAGTGAACTGTATGCGAAGCGGCTGTCACAACGAATTGCAGCAGCTTCCTGTTCGCCACACTCCTGTAGCGAAGGGACGCTGCGTTGCGTGTCATGCATTTGATGCGAGCGACGTTCCCGTACCCACGTACCACGAGGGAACGGGCGTACGGGCCCTTGTTTCAGCGAGTGGCGGGCGCAGCTGTGCCTCGTGTCATCAGCCGCTGCCTCCATTCCACGTAGATCCCTCCCAGGGAGACGAGGATCCCTGCCTCAGATGTCACGACCCTCACGGCGGAACCACACAGGCGGCATTGCTTGGCCCGGAACGGACCGGTTGCGCGACCTGTCATACAGGCTTTGCGCGGCCGGCGAATGACACGCGGTCATTCGAACATGGCCCACTGACGGAAGACCGCTGCACGCCCTGCCATCCGGCGCACGCGGTCGGAGACAAAGCCCTCTTGCGTGGTTCCCTGCCAGCAGGCCCCTACACAACACCGTACGAGCACAGTGCCTTCTCGGCGTGTTACGGCACCTGCCATTCACGGGAACTCGTCGAGACGCAACCCACGACGCAGACAACTCGCTTTCGCAATGGAGAGGACAACCTTCACTACCGGCACGTAGTCGCTTCGGACGGGCGCGGGCGCTCTTGTGGACTCTGCCACGAACCGCATCGTTCCTCCGGACCAGCGCTGATGCGGAAGAACATGCCCTTTGGTCAGGAGACCCTGACATTGCATTTTTCGGCAACGCCGGGCGGTGGAAACTGTACGACCTCGTGCCATATTCCAGCCGAGTACGACCGCGAACGGGCCATCCCCTCGCGTATGCGGATCCTCAAGCGGCCTTCGGAAGCCATCGCTCAATGAGGTTCACGGCGCTCGCGGTTGTCGGGTTCCTGTTGGCAGGATGCGCCACCCCGGATTTCGACCAGGACTCACTTTTCTATCCGGCTCCACCTCAACGACCTCGCATCCAGTTTCTGACGCAGTTTGCCGGTGCCGATGACGTTGAAGGCGCTCCAAGCATGTTCATGAGGTTCCTGGTCGGCGAGCAGGGGAGTTCGCGGCGCATGCGCAAGCCAACCGCCGTCGCCGCATTCGACGGGGTGATCTACGTAGCGGATCCGGGTTGGGGTACGGTGCTGCGACTGGACCTGAAGAACAAGGTCTTCGACCCGCTTCCGGGCGCAAAGGCCGAAGGCCAGCTCCGCTCGCCCGTGGCCATCGCCATCGATGCACAGGGCAATAAGTTCATTGCAGACTCGGTGCGCAAGCAGGTCGTCCAATTCGACCGCGAAGACGCCTTCGTGCGTTCTTACGGAAACCCTGAGAAGCTTCGTCCAACCGGCGTGGCGGTGGACGAGGACTTCGTCTACGTGGTCAATCGTATGAAGCACCGCGTCGAAGTTCTGGATCGTCGGACCAAGGCCAGGGAACGCACCATCGGAGAATTTGGCGAACGCACAGGTGAGTTCAACGTCCCTACTAGCCTCAGCATCGACGAGCGAGGACATCTGTTCGTGACGGATGCGATCAACTTCCGCATCCAGGAGTTTGACGTCGACGGCGAGTTCGTTCACGAATTCGGCTTTCTGGGGGATGGTCCCGGAACATTCGCGCGCCCACGCGGCACGGCCGTCGATAACGAGGGCCATCTATATGTGTCCGATGGGGCTTTCGAAAACGTGCAGATCTGGGATACGGAGAATACACAGGTACTGCTCGCGTTCGGCGGATCAGGCATGGGACCGGGAAGCATGTACCTACCGGCAGACGTCTTTGTCAGCGCCGACCTCGTACCGCACTTCGAGTCCTTTGTAGATCCGGGTTTCGTACTCAAATACGTGGTCCTGGTTGCAAACAACTACGGTCCCAACAAGATCGGGGTCTACGGTTTCGTCGAACCAAGGGATCCATCGCGCTACGATGAATTCGCGTTGCCGGACGAAGACGAGGAGTAGCCGGATGCTGACCGGCAGGGCAACGCTAGAAGTAGTGCCGCTGGCGGCCGTCCTGGTATTGTCCGCGGTGACGGTAAGCTGCAGCGCGCCGCATCGACACGAATGGCTCGAGTTCCTCTTCGATGGCGTGCCGCCTTACGTCAGCCCCGAAGCTCGTGCGCAACAGATTGCCGACGCTGCGTCCGAGATCGAGGCTCAAAAGGAAGAAGAACTCCAGGCCAGAACTCGCACGAAGACCTTTCGCGAGTTTAGTCACGGTCCCTATGCCGCCGAAGAATGCGCGCGCTGTCACGATCTGGGCGCTTCCTCCGGCTGGAGAGGTCCGCGTGGCGGCGGCGCCTCGAGCGCACAGGCACAGGCCGCCCTGGCTGAAGGAGGGCGTTTGCGCATGCCCGTCGACGAACTGTGCACCCACTGTCACAGCGAGTACTCCCCCGCGCACTCCCGCAACCAGGGCATGTCGATCCACGGTCCAGTGGCCGGCGGCTGGTGCGTGGCCTGCCACCAATCGCATACCTCGCCTTATCCGGCACTCCTCCGTGCCGAACCGTCTGCCCAACTCTGTGGACAATGCCATCTGCGAGAAGACCTGCTTGCGTTCACGGCCGAGCATCGGCCATCGGATCCCAATGACGCATGGCCGCCAACAAAGGAGGACGATCGGACAGAGGATGCACCGACACTCCGCGTCACGGCGCAGTGCACCCACTGTCATGACCCACACGGCGGACCGGATCACTTCTTTCTCAGAAGACAACCCGCTACCTCCAATACGGTGCAGGCTGAGGTACGCGGAGACCGGGGTAAGGTGCAGTGACTCGACGACTTTCGCTGCCGCTCGTCCTCCTGCTCACGCTTGGCGCGCTGTTTTCTTCCAGCGCCCAGGCGCAACGGCAGAGCCGGCCATTGTTCGAATTCGAGGAGTGGTCCGGTGAACTCGCGGGTGAAGTCCGCTGGGACAACGACAAGCGCGAGATCGACGAAGGAACGGGCTCGGAAAACAAGCGATTGTCCATGATCGAAGAATTGAAGCTGGGCTTCGACGGCTGGGTCTACCATCCCGCCTTCTCTGATATCTCCGGAATTTTCCGCCTGGAGTTCGAGCAGGCGAGTTCGGACACCGAACCCGCCGGAAGCTCGCAAGACACCGACCGGATGGACCTGGGCTTCAATCTCTCGGGCACTTTCCTGCCCGAGAAACCCTATCCAGTTACTCTCTTTGCAGACAAGGAGCGCTCGGAACTCGACACCCCGCTCGCACCACAACAAATCGTCGATGCGCTTCGTTACGGGACCAGTGTGAACTTCCGCGAGTTCGCGCTCGGTGATTTCAAGCTGCCCACCCAGGTCAGCTTGACCCATAACGAGATCGACTCCAGCGGGATTTCGAGTAATACAAAGCGCGAACGGGATTTGTTTCGCTTGAGCCTGCGAAACGAGACAGACCGTACACGCAGTGTCTTCAACTTCGATGCAGAAGAGCAAGAGACGCGGTCCGGCATCTCGTCTGCGAGTCGCCGGAGGCACACCCTCCAGGCCTCTCACGACCGAACGCTCGACAAAGGTCTGTTCTCGAGCAATCTGGTCTGGACCGAAAACAGCAGCGACGTGGACAGTCGGGCACTCTACCTGACTGAACAGATCCGCCTGTCCCACGGAGCGAAACTGAGCTCCCGCTACAACTACACGCTGAACTACCAGGACAACTCGACATCTGCCACGTCCCACGCCGCTTCGGCGGGGCTCTCACACCAACTCTTCGACTCTTTGAGAACGACCGTCAGCACGGGCGGCACGTTCTCGGACTTCGACCTGGGCCAAGTGTGGTCAGCCTACGGGAGACTCGATTTCGACTACAACAAGAAGATTCCGTGGGGACGCCTGGGTCTTCGATTCTCACCGGACATGAGCTATCAGGACGAGGACCAGGAAGAAGGTAGTCTCACAGTCCTGGACGAGACGCAGAACGTGTTGATCGGTCAGCTGATCATCCTCAACAAGACCTTTGTCGCAGTCGATTCGATCGTCGTAACCGATCCTACGACTCTGTTCTCATTTATCGAGGGCATCGATTACGAAGTCGTGCCCGTTGGAAGCCAGACTGGCTTGCGTGTGATCCCCGGCAGCAACCTCGACCCCGCTGTTCCGCCGTTAGCCAGCACTATCGAGGTCGACTACGATTTCCAGACCCTGAGTTCTCGAAAATTCAGCGGCCAGACGACCACATCGAGCATCAGCCTCGACCTACTGGATCATCTGTACATCGAAGTGTCCGATGCACGAACCAGCCAGCGGTTGATTTCCGGTGTGGAAGAGCAGAACTCGTTCAATGATTCTGATGTGCAGAACGGAACTGTAGAGTTCCGGTACGGTATCAGCCGAACGCGTTTCAAGTATCGCCGAGAACGGCATGGCCTGACGCCTCGAGATCGCTACAGCTTGAGCCAGTTCCTGAACTTTCGCCTGGGAAGGCGCTCGACATTTTCACTCTATGGCACGTTCAGTCACGAGAGCCTCGAAGAGGTGAATCGCGATACCGACACGACTCACGCAGGAGCGACAATCACAACAGTCTTGCCCGGACGGATCCTTGCTCGCTTGCGCCTGCTTGGCCGACTGGTGGAACAAGAAGAGGAAGACACCGAGACGATCGGCTCCACGCTGTCGTTTACCTACCGCTATGGACGATTGCACCTGTCGCTGGAGCACCGCTACTTCCAGGTCGATACTCAAGCAACCTCGGGCAGCAGGCAAGACAGCAAGGATCGATTCAACCGCCTGCTTTTCCGGGTTTCGAGACCGTTCTGACCATGGCCGGGGCATTGCTTCGCGGGCACTTTTTGTCGAGAGTCATCGCGCCTTTGTGCGCGGGATTTCTGTTTGGCTGCGCGACGCCGTCGGCCGAGCGCGAACCCGCGGTCGGTGTGCCCGAGATTGTCTGGCCTTCGGGTCCCGAGACGGCTCGGATCCGCTTCGCGGCACAGATCCGCACGCCCGCCGACCTGGGCATCCATCCGAGTGCACTGCGCCGCTTCTGGGACTGGTTGTCGGGCGCAATCGAACCTCGCATGGTCCGGCCGCACGGCGTGGCAGTAGATGGACGCGGGCGGTTGTGGGTTGCCGACCCGGGTGCGGGCCTGGTGCACATTTTCGATACGGCACGGCAGCGCTATCGCGCGTTGAATACGGAAGAGTCAGATCGTCTCATCTCACCGATCGCCGTCACTCATGATGCCGACGGCGTCGCCTACGTGACCGACTCGGCGCGGGCGCGGATCCGTCGCTACGACCGCAACGGAGAAACTCTGGGGGACTGGACCGCCGACGGCGCGCTCGTGCGTCCGACCGGAATTGCGTTCGACGTCCATAACCAAATACTTTGGGTCGTAGATACGGCGAGGCACCTGCTCGTTGCCCTGGACACCGAAGGAAAGGTGGTCACATCATTCGGTGGCCGTGGCAGCCAGCCTGGTGAGTTCAATTTCCCCACGCACCTGGCAATCGATTCGAAAAGCCGTCTGCTCGTGACCGATACGCTGAACTTCCGCGTGCAGATTCTTTCTCCAGAAGGACAGCCACTCACTGTGCTCGGCGAACTCGGGGATACGCCCGGGAGCTTCTCCAAGCCCAAAGGTGTCGCAGTCGATCGGGACGGTCACGTCTACGTCGTGGATTCCTTGTTCGACAACGTGCAGATCTTCGACCGAACCGGCCCTGTGCTATTGGGCTTCGGTGCTTCGGGCGCTGGCCCAGGGCAATTCTGGCTTCCGGCCGGTCTTTGCGTTTCCAACGGTAATCGCATCTACGTCGCCGACGCGTACAACCGACGGGTACAAGTCTTTGAATACCTCGGCCAGTAGATGGATGCTCGGTGTGTCGGTGCTCGCACTGGCATTACTCGTTTCGCTTTCGGGACGGGCCGGAATCACTGCGACGAAACACAACCTGTCGACCACCGGTCCCGGTCCGATCCAGGCCGAGTCGGAGGGGCGCCTGTGCATTTTCTGCCATACACCCCACCACAGTTCACGCTCATCCTCGATGTTGTGGAACCGTCAGGATTCCACGGAGACGTATCTTCCCTACCAGAGCGCGACACTACTGGCGACGGTCGACCAGCCAACGGGAGCGAGCAAGCTCTGCCTGTCCTGCCACGACGGCACGGTCGCTCTGGGAAACCTGGTCAGTCAACCCGAGGAAATCGGTTTCGTTGGCGGAGTGCGTTTCATGCCGTCCGGCGGCAGTCTTGTAGACAGCGATCTTCGCGACGACCATCCCATCTCATTTGACTACGACTCCGCGTTGGCGGCGCAGCGGGCGGATCTGGTCGACCCAAGTGAATTGATGGGCAGTGTGACGGTGGACCCTCGGGGACAGCTCCAGTGCACTTCATGCCACGATCCACATAACGAAGGTTTTGGAAATTTCCTGGTCGCGCCAATGATCGGTTCGAAACTGTGTCTCGAGTGCCACGAAAAACCGGACTGGGCTCCTTCGTCGCATTCCACCTCGCTCGCGACCTGGAATGGCAGTGGAACCGATCCCTGGCCGCACACAGACTTCACAACCTTGGCGGAGAATGCCTGTCAGAACTGCCATTCTCCGCACTCCGCGGGAAGCACGGCCTGGATCCTCAACCACGCTCAAGAGGAAGACAACTGTCTAGTGTGTCACGACGGAACTCTGGCGGCAACCGATATCCAGAGCGATATCTCCGCCGCCTTCCATCATCCGGTGGAACTGACGACTGACGTGCACACACCCAATGAGGACCCGACCTTTGGTCTTTCAGAGCACGTGGAGTGCAGCGATTGTCACGAACCTCATAGCACGAGCGAAGATGCGGCCCATGCGGCCCCGCTCGCAAGTCCTACCCTTGGCCGGGCGAGCGGTGTAGACCGCAACGGTTCCGCAGTCTCACCTGCAACCTACGAATACGAGGTTTGTTTCAAATGCCATGGTGACTCACCGATGAGTGATCCGCCGATCAATCGTCAGCTTCTCGAAGTGAACAAGCGCCTGCAGTTCGATCTTAGCAACGCTTCGTATCACCCGGTCGAGGGCATGGGCAAGAATCCGAACGTGCCGAGTCTCTTGTCGCCGTATACCGAGACGAGTCTGATCTACTGCAGTGATTGCCATGCGAGCGATCGCGGACCCGGTGCCGGAGGCAGTGGACCCGCGGGTCCACATGGATCGGTTTTCGAGCACATCCTAGAGCGACAGTACAATACGATTGACGGGGTGCCCTACGACCCCAGCTTGTATGACCTGTGCTTCAAATGCCATAGCGAATCGAGTCTACGCTCAGACATCAGTTTCGATAAACACAAGAAGCACTTTGAAGAAGAGGACGCGCCGTGCAGTGCCTGCCACGATCCCCATGGTGTGAGCGACGGAACTCCGTCCAACAACTCTCACTTGATCAACTTCGATCTGTCGATTGTGTCTGCAGATCCGAATACGGGCCGCCTTGAATTCGAAGACCTGGGAGACAACGCGGGGCAGTGCTACTTGCAGTGCCACGGCGAGGACCACAGCCCGGAGTCCTACGGTCCATGAGCTACACCTCCCCACTACTCCGGCTGTCTGGCCTGGTGTTGTGTGCGCTGGTGTCGGTCGCAACCCCTGTGCATGCTACGGACGCCATACCACACAACGCAATCGACGCCGTCATCTGTCGCGTAAACGGCGCCGAGATCCGCGGACGCGAACTTCAGGCGGAGCTTTCGCGACGCATGCCTGGAGCCAGTTTTCACGGCAGCGTTGATGCCGCCAGGCGGCTAGAACTCGAACGCGCGTCTCTGAAGACACTGATCGATGTGGAATTGAAATTCCAGGATGCCGAACAACGTGGTATAGCCGTGAGCGACGACGAACTGCAGCATGCGCTACGAGGCGTGATCGCACGCTATCCGAACGAAAAGGCCTTCGAAGCACGCCTGACAGCCTCTGGATTCACACGCGACGACGTGCGCGCCGCTCTGCGACGCCGACAGCTTACTTCGAAAGTCGAGGAGCGACTGCTGGATGCAGCACCGGCCGTGGATGACGAGAGCATGCGCCGCTACTACGACGAGAACCGCGCTGTACTGGTCATGCCCGCCCAGGCCAATGTACGTCGCATCTTCATTCGCGTACCTCCGCTGGGACGCAATCCAGAGGTCTGGCAGGGAACTATCGATCGCCTCGCTGACGCCCGGGCACGCATCATTGCGGGTGAATCATTCGAGTCGCTGGTGGCTGAGATCTCGGAGGCCTCGAAAGATGAGAAGGATAAGGGGGGACTACTCGGTCTCGTCCACCCGAATCAACTGGAAGAAGAACTCGATGCGGCGATCTGGTCGCTCTCGGAGGCCGGGTTGTCGCAACCCATTCGGACTTTCCGCGGCGTTCACCTCCTGAAGGTGGAGAACCTCATCCCCTCCCACCCGATGGAATTCCGGGAAATCAAAGAGAAGCTGCGCGGCAACCTGAAAAGAACGCGAGATCGCGAGTTGCTAGAAACGTGGCTTGCAGACCTTCGCGCCAAGGCCAACATCGAGATTCTCGTGCCTACACTCGCAGACTGAAGACCCGGCCAACTCCACCTCCCGATTCAGGATAAGATCACAGTCCAGCGACCGAAGGAGTTCGCAATGAGCATTCTCGTAAGAGACGTAATGCAGAGCAAACCCATAACCGTATCTCCGTCGGAGACAGTGTTCGGGCTCGAGCGTGGCTTGATCGAAAACCGGATCGGAGGTTTTCCGGTCGTCGAAGATGGAAAGTTGATCGGAATAGCCTGTCGCTCCGATATCGTTCGAGCACTGGGTTATGAGCACACCTACGCTGAACAACTCGCCGACCAGAACATGGAGGTTGCCGGAGAACACGGGCAGAGCCTCAGCGAGAAGAACTGGGCTAAGGAAGTGGGATCCCGCGTGGGTGAGCGTCTGGAAGGTATGAAGGTGAGGGACGTGATGATTCGAGACGTCTGCGTCGCTCGGCCGGACGACACCGTCGAGGCCGCAGCCAAGCAGATGGCAACCGCGGGCTTCCATCGCCTACCGATCGTCGACGAAGGTCGTCTGGTCGGCATTCTCACGAGCCTGGATCTGACTCGCCTGATTGCCGAGGGCCGTTATCGAGCCGTCTGATGGGGAGTCATCCGGCTGGGCACCGGGCTACTTGGCCGCTTCCGCCCAGGGTTGCTCGTGCAGTTCCTCGCCACCGAAGCTATCGGGATCCCAGATGACCTTGAGCATCGAGCCGTGCACCGACGGACCGCGCGGCCAGGCTTCCAGTGCAGCGGCGAGTTCCTCGACCTGTTCCGGGTGAGCGGCTGCGAGGTCGTTCGTTTCTGTCGGGTCATCCCAGATGCGATAGAGCGCGGCGGGCGGATCGCTGAAAGGCATCGGGCTACTGGGTTTGACGAGTTTCCACGGACCTCGGTAGATAGCCGTACCGGCCGGGGACGTGGCAACGTAGTCGGGATGCTCTTCGCTCTGCGTGGGATCCCGAAGGACTTCCCAGCGCGACTCACCGTCGAGATCCTCGGGAATCCCATTGGCCAGACCCGCAGCATCGAGCAGTGTGGGCAGAATGTCGGAAGCGCTGACGAAGGCCGCGCTACTTCCACCTTCGAGATGGCCGGGCCACCAGATGGCGCCGGGAACCCGGGTGCCGCCCTCGAAAATCGACATCTTTCCGCCGCGCAATGGCGCGTTGTCACTCGCCCCATCCTGGATGTTATGCCTCAGGAACTCGAGCGATCCCGGAAGCGGCCGGCCGAATATTGAAACCAGATTTGCGACCAGATTGACCATGGGCTCCGGGCTTGCGTGGATATTGAGGCCCCCGTTGTCGCTCACGAACCAGATGATGGTGTTCTCGCGCAGGCCTTCGGCATCGAGTGCAGATAGCAGGCGACCGATCGAGGTATCGAGTTCATCGACCATTGCGGCGTGAATGCGCCGGAGTGGATCTTCGATCTCGGAGTACTCTGCGACCGTTTCATCCGGAGCTTCGTTTGGCAGATGCGGTGCGTTGTAGGCGACGTACAGGAATATCGGCTTCGTCCGGTCGCGCTGCTCGAGCAAGCGCACGCCTTCATCGGTGATGAGGGTCGTGGAATAACCCTGCTCACGAACGGTCTTGCCGTTGCGCTGCCAGTCGTGACGCCCGCCGTGATTGTGATCCCAGTAACCGATACCGCCCGTTACGTGTCCATAGTATTGATCGAAACCGCGATTGTGCGGCAGATAGCGCTTCTCGTGATGACCGAGATGCCACTTGCCCGACATGAGTGTTTGATAACCCGCGCGGCGGAAGTACTCGGGTAGTAGTGTCTCTTCGATTGGAAGACCGTGGGGAGAGTGCTTCGAGATCGGTTGCACCACGCCGAGGCGCAGAGGCGACTTGCCTGTCATCAGGGCCGCTCGGGTCGGACTGCAAGCGGGTTGTACGTACATGCGATCGAGTTCGAGACCTTGCCTCGCAATGCGATCGATGTTCGGCGTCCGGATCTCGCTGTCGTGGTAACCGACGTCCTTCCAGCCGAGATCGTCGGCGACGATCAGCAGTACATTGGGAGGCCGTTCATTTCCAGACGATGCGCTCGCAAGGCTCGGAACGCCGGGCGCAATCGCGATCATCAGACAGAGGAATGAAGTCCGGAAGGGTCTTCGCGCGGGCTTGCTCACAGTACTTCCCTATTTGCAGGGCAGGAAGCGTACCGTATTGGCCATCTCTTCGAGAACCTGGCCCAGAGCTGCGATCGTATCGTCGATGTCTCGATCGGTCGTGGCGTGGGAAAGCGACAGTCTCACCGAACAATGGGCATCGGCTTCCGATTTGCCCATGGCGATGAGCACGTGTGTGGGATCCGGAGAGCCGGACTTGCAGGCCGAACCGGAAGAGAGGGATATGCCGTGCTGGTCCATCGCAACCACGACCGATTCACCGCGAAGGCCCGGTAGAGTCAGGTTCAGGATGCCGGGAACGCGGAAGCTGGGATGGCCATTGAGTTCGGCTTCGGGAACCAGATCGCGAATTCCCGCTTCGAGCCGATCGCGTAGACCTCTCATGCGCTCCGCGTGCTTCAAGTCGGCGTGCGCCAGGGCCGCGGCTTCCCCCATGCCGACGATTCCCGGAACGTTTTCCGTTCCCGCCCGCAGCCGTTGCTCCTGCTTGCCGCCGTGAACCAGGGGTTCCAATTCGATTCCCCTGCGAACGAACAACGCGCCGACTCCCTTCGGACCGTGGAACTTGTGAGCGCTGATCGAAAGCAGATCGACGTCGAGATCCTCGACGTCGACCGCGATCTTGCCTACGGCCTGTACCGCATCGCAATGAAACACCGTACCGGCAGCGCGGCTGAGCGCGCAGAGTTCCGCGATCGGCTGAATAGTACCGACTTCGTTATTCGCGAGCATGATCGATACCAGAATCGTCTCGTCGCGAAGCGAATCTCTGAGCTGGGCCGGATCGACCCGTCCGAACTCGTCGACGCCGAGCCGGGTTACCGAGTAGCCGGATCTTTCCAGAAACGCGCAGGACTGAAGAACGGCGGGATGTTCCACGGCCGAGGTGATGATGTGACTTCCGCGGGGTCGGGTCAGAGCAACGCCCTTGATCGCCATGTTATTGGCTTCGGAGCCGCCCCCTGTGAAGATCACGCGTCGCGGACGCGCATTGAGCAGTCTGGCCACCTGCCGACGAGCTTGCTCCACGGCTTCGCGCGCTTCGCGTCCCAGTCCGTGAATGCTCGACGGGTTGCCGCCGGTGCAATCGAGATGTTCGAAGACCGCCTGCCGCACCAAATCCGCCACGGGAGTCGTCGCGGCATTGTCGAGATAGCTGCGCCGCGTCGGACCTGTCGGGCGGGTCGACTCGGTGCGTCGGGTCGACTCGGTGCGCCGGACCGTTTCCGCATTCGCGCTCCGAGCCGTTGCCGTCACCGGCCGACGCGTCAACTCCGTTCCATCCTCGAGCTTCAACACGTCGCAGAGCAGGGCTTTGTAGACGGGGAACCCGGTGATCGGATCGATATTGGCGTGATCCGTCAGTTCATTGACGTTCCATTCCTGCCATGCGCGCGGCCCCACCGGCCCGCCGCCGCCCTGATTGGCCTCGATGCTGCCCTTGATGAGGTCTTCCGTCACCCTGGCGCGAAACGGAACCGCTCCTCGGGGAGTCTTCACCTCGACGAGATCGCCGTCCTCGATGCCGCGATCCCCGGCATCTTCGGGATGAAGATCGACGGTCGGTTCGGGACGGTCGTCCAGCAATCCCTTGATCCCGTGATGCTGCGAACGAAAGTCGGTTTGCGGACGCGCACCGGAGTTGAACACCAGAGGAAACTCTTTCGCGAGTTCGGGCGCAGCGAGTGGCCCTTCCACGGGTTCGGTGTATCGGGGCAGCGGTTCGTAACCGTAGTCTTCCAGGATGCTGGAGGCGATTTCGAACTTTCCGCTCGGAGTCTCGAAGCCGGGTTTTCCATCCGCCCGCAGACCGCCCTTCTCCCATTTGCGGTACTCCATGAGCGGAGACTGGATCTTGACCGATCCGCCCGCAGCGCGGACATCCTTCAGAGTGAAACCCGAATCTTTCAGGACATGGCGGATCATCTCCTTCTCGGTCTGCGGATAGAGATGTCCGTAACCCAGGCTCTCCGCCAGTCCGGCCATGATGTGATAGTCGCTTCGGCTCTCGCCCAGCGGTTCGATGATCTTTTCGCGCAGGCGGAACAGCGGACCGTACGTCATGTACGAATCGCATTCGAACATGGTGGCCGCCGGAAGCACGACGTCCGCGTAGGCCGCATCGGCCGTCATCTGGCGATCGATGCAGACCAGGAAATCCAGCTTCGATAACGCCTCGCGCCACAGCGACGTCTGAGGCCAGGAAGTCAGCAGCGACGACCCGTGCACGATCAAGCCTCGAATCTTGTAGGGCTCCTCGTCCAGTATCGAGCGGATCAGTTGATTGGCGTGCGGTTCCTGCCTGTAGCGACTGTAGAGCGGGAACTTCTCGCTACCGATCGCCCGATCGAAGTCGGGATTGGGCAGATTGGTCGAGCGATTGATGGGGAAATGCGTGTCCGCCATCGCCAGACCGATTCCACCGGGAACATCTAGATGGCCCGCAAGAGCAAACACCGTGAGCACGGCTCGAATCGCCTGCAAGCCACTATTGGAATACTCCAATCCGGAATACATGACGGGACAGGCGGAACCGGCCTGCGCAATCCGACGGGCGAGCTTGCGAATCTCCTCGGCGGGCACACTCGTGATGCTCGCAGCAACCTCCGGCGAGAAATGCTGAACGTAAGTCTCGAGTTCGTCGAAGCCGCTACACCAGTCCTCGGCGAAATCTTCGTCGAGGAGTTCTTCGTCGATCATCACGCTGATCAGGCTCAGCGCCAGTGCGCCGTCGGTTCCAGGTCGGATGGGGATCCACTGGGCGTCGCAACGCCGAGCCGTTTCGCTTCGCCGAGGATCGATGACGACGACTTCGGCTCCGCGCTGGACGGCCGCTTCGAGTCGCCGCATATCGAGTGGGGGCGAGTCGGTGGCCGGATTCGCCCCCCAGACCACGAGCAGTTCCGCGTTCTCGATGTCGGAAAACGTATTGACCAGCATGCGGCCCATGGTCAGATGGGGCGCCATCATCGCAAACGAGACATAACAGATAGCGCCGACACCCATCGTATTGGGTGATCCGAACGGAAAAAGCACACTGGAAGCGGAACTGACGGCGACCCCTTCGGGCTGAAACATGTCGCACAGCGAGTGTTCGAAGGAGCCGCGCCCCGTGTAGATTCCGACGGCTTCCGGTCCCGATTCTCGTTTGATGCGCTCGAGATTCTCGGCGATCACCTCGTAGGCGTGATCCCAGCTGGTCCTCTCCAAAGGCGCTCCCGGTCCGGATCCGCTGCGCACCTGGGGGTACTGGAGTCGGTGCTCCGAGTAGACAATCTCGGAGGCGTGTTCGCCCCGTCGACAGATCATGCCGAGGGGACTGCTCTCATCGGGGCGAATATCGACGATCCGACCCTTTTCTAGAGCCAACTCTACCCAGCACCCCGCCGGACAGATGCCGCAGATTCCGCGCTGCCAGGTCGCCGCCCCGCTTCCTTCGCTGGCGGAGGACGAGGCCGTCTTCTTGGCGATGGGTTGGTGCAAAACTGCGACTCTCTCCGCACGGTCATTTAGAGGGTTGAACGCGGGCCGGTTGTACGCCCGAGTATACCCAGATCGGTTCAGCTGAGATGCCGGCCCGGTTCTCGGGTTTCGTCTGCACCTGGCGGGAGCCCGGCTGATAGGACCAGCCCGTGCGCAACCCCAGAACGAACCACGCCAGACTACCTACACCGGCCAGGAAGACCGTGTCGCCCAGCATGCGCATCCAGCGCAGGTTCTGGATGAATGGTTGCTGCATGAATTCCGCGCTGCGCGCGAACCACAGACCGGTTTCGATCGAAGCGTATGTCTGAATCAATCCGATCGGCAGCAGACTCAGGCACACCATCAGCCCGAGTCCGATGTTCATGCTCCAGAAGGCGAAGGCCAGAGGTCCCTCGCGCCACTCACCTACGGGCATCAGGCGGCGCAGCACGACCAGTACCAGCCCCAGGGCGAGCAGGCCATAGACGCCGAAAAGGGCGGTATGTGCGTGAACTGGTGTGGTGTTGAGTCCCTGCATGTAGTAGAGCGCGATCGGCGGATTGATCAGGAAGCCGAACACCCCGGCACCGATCAGATTCCAGAAACTGACGCCCACGAAGAAACGGATGGGCCAGCGATAGCGCTCCATCCAACTCGCGCGCTCTTGCGAGCGCAGGGTTTCCAATGCCTCAAAACCCACCATCACCAGGGGAACCACCTCGAGAGCGCTGAAACAGGCGCCGATGGCCATGATGGTGATGGGCGTGCCGCTGAAGTACAGGTGATGGAAAGTTCCGGGGATACCACCCACGAGGAAGATGCTAGTCGAAAACAACACGGCGCGTGCGGCACTGCGAGCTCCGATCAAACCCAGCCTGGAAAACAGGATGGCTATGGCTGCCGTGGCAAAGACTTCCATGAAACCTTCGACCCAGAGATGGACTACCCACCAACGCCAGTACTCCATCACGGTCAGATGTGTGCGCGCACCGTAGAAGAAACCCGCACCGTAGAAGAGTCCGATGGCGGCGGCCGAACCCGCGAACAGAAGAGTGATCTGTCGGTGCTCCGTCTGGCGGACGAGCGCTGGCCAGAGTGCACGCAACATCAATACCAGCCAGAGCATCAGTCCGACGAAAAGGCCGATCTGCCATACGCGACCCAGTTCGACGTACTCATAGCCTTGATGCCCGAACCAGAAGCTCAGATCGAGGTCGAGCCACTGCTGTACCGCGAGCCATTCCCCCGCCATCGAACCACCGACGACCACTAACAACGCACCGAAGAGCACGTTCACGCCCAGGCGTTGATGGCGCGGCTCCCGTCCCCCGATCGCTGGCGCCAGAAACAGCCCGGCCGTCAGAAACGCAGTAGCAATCCAGAACAGAGCCGTCTGTAGGTGCCAGGTCCGCGTAACGGAGTACGGCAGAATTTCGCCCAGAGGCAGACCGAAGAACTCTCGACCTTCGACCGTGTAGTGAGCCGTCAGCGCACCCAGGAGAACCTGCACGACGAAGAGCAGGATCACCAGACCGCAGTACTTGGCCGTGGCGCGCATGGACGGTGTGAGCTCGAGGCCCTCCAGGGGGTCTTCGAGTGGTGCGCGTTCTTCACTGCTCTCGTCGTGTCTACGCGCCGCATGGTAGGCGACCAGTCCGCCTGCGCCTGCCAGCAAGGCGGCGATGCTGAGCAACGACCACAAGATGTTGGCACTGGAAGGTCGATTCCCCACCAGCGGTTCGTGAGGCCAGTTATTGGTATAGGTGGTTTCGAGGCCGGGTCGTTCAGTCGTACAGGCCCACGAGGTCCAGAAGAAGAACGCGTTGAGCTGGCGCAGCTTTTCCGAGTCGACCACGCTGGTCTCGAGCATCGCGTAGTCGTCTCGCAGATCGCGCAGCGCCGGGTCGCCACCGAACAACGAGCTGTAGTGAAGACCGGTGTCGGCCATCGCAGCCGCGCGATCCTCACTCACGACGACGCTTCCGGTTTCAGTGTCGTAGGTATTGCTGCGCATCTCGCTGCGCAGGCGAGCCTCGAGTGCGGCGCGATCCTGCGCAGACAATTCGGACAACGCAATGAAGTGATCGCGCGCGCTCCAGATCTGCAGCAGCTTCGTCGCTTCGCGGTGAAGCCAATCCGCCGACCAGTCGGGAGCCTGGTAGGCGCCGTGTCCCCAGATGGAACCGACCTGCTGACCGCCGATGCTCTGCCAGACCTGTTGACCGGTCAGGATGTCGTCGCGAGTCATGAGCACGCGTCCCCATTCGGTCACGACCCGATCGGGAATGGGGGGCGCCTGGCGGTAGATCTCGCGCCCGTAGAAACCCAGGATTGAAAAGGTGCCGATCAGCACCAGGACCAGGGCGATCCAGAGTCGTCGATCCGTCTTCATGTCAAAAGCTCCAAGTTCGATTTGCGTCCCTCGCTGACGGAGTGACTCCCCGACGTAGAGCAATCCTCGGGCCAAGATCAAAACCTTTATATTTCAACTACTTACAGAAATCGTTGTTGTTTTGATAACTTCTGAAACGTTGCTATATTCATAACTTGTTATGAATCAGACAACAGCTCCTTTCGATCTACTCCTCTCGATTGCCCTCGATTTGAATGCGTCTCTGACTGCCGAGGACCGCTACCGGCGCCTGGTCGCTTCGATCCGCCGCGTCCTGCCCTGCGATGCCGCCGTGCTGATGCGCCTCGACGGTGAGGAACTGATCCCGCTGGAGGCCCACGGCCTGGTTCCCGATGCTATGGGCCGACGTTTCCGGCGCCGGGATCACCCGCGCCTCGACATCATCTGCAAGGAGTTGGCGCCGCGACTCTTTCCGCCAGACAGCCCCCTGCCCGATCCGTTCGACGGACTGCTGGAGAGTGACCCGCACGCACTCAACGAAATCCACGCCTGCCTGGGCTGTCCGCTCTGGGCCGAGGGCGAACTCATCGGCGTGCTCAGCATCGACGCGCTGGAGGCCAACGCCTTCGATCGTTTCGACCCGAGTTTTCTCGCGGCGTTGGGAGCGTTGGCCGGTGCCGCCATGCGCACCAGCAACCTGATCGAAACCCTGGAACACACGGCCGCCCGACACGGCCTGGTGGCCCACGATCTCCTGCGCGAAGCACACCAGAGGCGCGGCGGTTTGCTGATCGGAAGCAGCCCGGTGATGACCCACCTGCGCGAGGAGATCGCCCTGGTGGCGCGCTCCGACTTCACGGTCTTGATCGCAGGCGAAACCGGTGTGGGCAAGGAACTGGTCGCGCGTTCGCTACACGCTGGATCGACTCGTGCGGAAGAACCGCTTATCTACGTGAACTGCGCAGCCTTGCCGGAGACGGTGGCCGAGAGCGAACTCTTCGGTCACGTACGCGGCGCCTTTACAGGTGCCGAAGGCACGCGCGCCGGAAAATTCGAAGTCGCCGACGGAGGAACGCTGTTCCTGGACGAGATCGGAGAGCTTCCCCTCGGCCTACAGCCCAAGCTCTTGCGCGCGCTGCAGGAAGGCGAGATCCAGCGTGTGGGCAGTGATCGCAGCTTGCACGTAGACGTGAGAATCGTCGCCGCCACCAATCGCGATCTGGCCGTCGAAGTCGAAGCCGGTCGTTTTCGGGCCGATCTCTTCCACCGCTTGAACGTGTATCGCATCGAAGTGCCTCCCTTGCGTCAACGACGCGAAGACATCCCCGCGCTGGCCGGTGCCTTCTGCGACGAAGACCGTCGAAGACTCGGACTGGGGCCGGTGCGTCTGGAACCCGCGGCAGTCGATCGCCTGACCTCCTTGGGCTGGCCGGGCAATGTTCGCGAACTCCAGAACTCCATCACGCGCGCGGTACTCCACGCTTCCGCGCACATCCCGCGCGGCGATTCCGTCATCATCCAGGCCGGGAACATCGAGCCGGGAGCTCTACTCGCGCCGGGTTTTCAAGAGACCGGGGCCAGCGAGCGTAGCGCCGGAAGCAGTGCGCCCCCGGAACGGCCTTTCGAGTTCTCCCAGCTCGGAGAGCGGTCGCTGCGCAAAGCCGTGGAAGACTTCCAGCGCGAGGTGATCCGGTCGGCCGTCGAGCACTGCGAGGGGAACTGGGCTGCGGCCGCACGAACGCTGGGCATGCAACGGAGCAATTTGCATCAATTGGCCAAACGCCTGGGCTTGCACCGAGAAACCGGCACAGGGAGTAGTTCGAAGCCGACTTGAGGTAGGATTGGGGTGACCGGATCTGAACTGGAGGTCGAGTTGGTCCTCAAACTAGTGTCCATCACAACGGCGATTGCAGCCGCTCTCTGCATTCCCGCCATCCTCATCTGGATCATCAACAATCCCGGGAATGAGGATGCGTACGATCCGGTGCGACAGATGGGCTATCAGGTGATCGTGGCCTATCCGATCGCATGGGTCCTCACCCCGTTCTTCGTACGGAAATTGCTGGGAAGTTCGGATGCGGACGGGATTCAGCGGGCCGACCGAGCCAGCGCCCTCATCAAACTCGTTCTGCTCGTGCTGGCCAGCGCCCGGCTCTTCTACATTTATCAGACCATCTAGCAGGGGAATCAGAAGTGAAACTCGAGGATCTCTCTCTCGAGCAGCGAGACGGCATCGACATCGTCCGCATGAACCGTCCGCCGGCCAACGCATTCTCACTCGGGTTCGCGCGGAATTTCGCGAAGGCCTATGACCAGGTCCTGAAGAAGAACCCGAAGGCTCTGGTGATCACGGGAACCGGGAACTTCTTCTCCGGCGGCCTCGACCTTCGACTCGTCCCCAACTACTCGCCCGAAGAGCAGAGGGAATTCCTGGAGATCCTGAACCGCTTGATCGGTTCGCTCTACGGCTGCCCGCTCCCCGTCGTCGCAGCCGTGAACGGCCACGCGATCGCGGGCGCCTTTGTCCTGGCCCTGACTGCCGACTATCGGATCGGACCGACGGGCAACCATCAGTTCGGTCTTACCGAAGCGCGGGTTGGCATCCCGTTTCCGGCGGTGCCGGCAGTGGTCGTTCAAGCCGAACTCTCGCCGCCAGACGTGCGCTACACGACGCTCTACGCCAAGAACTACGGCCCGGATGAAGCCGTGGCACGCGGTTTTCTGGACGAACTACAGGCGCCCGAGGCAGTACTCGATCGCGGAATCGAGATCGCCCGAGACCTGGCGAGCATGCCCGCCGACGGTTACGCGCGCATCAAGCAGCAGTTCCGGGCGAAAGCGCTGGCCGAGATCGAGATACTCAATGCCGAGCAATCGGATCCCATGCTCGATTCATGGGTGAGCGATAAGTCCGTCGACGCCTCGGACTCTCTGCTTAAGGCGCCCCGCTAGTCCAACCCACCGGTCTGTACGCGGCTTGCGCGCCTACTCTGCCGTGCCGAAGAGTGTGTCGGGAATAGTGGTGAGGAAAGCGTAGTTCCCGGCGAAATCCCGGCGGTGGTGCTTGTCGTGCTTGACGGCCAGCCATCCCATGATCCGAAGGGGAAAGCGCTGGAAATTCAAACCGGCGTGGTTGATCACGTTGAGCGTGGTGTAGCCGATGAAGAGCACCGCAAAACTGAGGTAGTGAACCCCTCCGATGAGAGCAACGGAGATCAGGAATGCGCCCAGGCCGATGCAAGTCTCGGCCGGATGCAGGAGCAGGCTATCGACTCCGCGCGGATGTCGGGTCTGGTGGTGAACCGCGTGAACCTCGCGCAGCATCTTCCACTCGTGAAACGGATAGCGGTGTACTGCGTAGTAGATGAAGTCGTAGATGACGATCACGACGGCGATCTCCAACGGTATGCGCCAGAGCGCTACCTCGGAGGTGTAGATGAGGAAGCTGGAGAAGACGAGACAGCACCCGATCATGAAGCCCGACGAAACCATCGAGTTCAGTTTTACCGAGCGGTGCAGAGTGGCCGAGTCGACGCCTCGTTCGGGATCGGCGCTGATGACATAGCTCTTCATCGCCTCGGTCTTGAACACGCGTTTGAGCGTGCCGAACGTGACATAGGAAGCGGTGTAACCGACGACCAGGATGATGAAGAGTTCCATGTCGATCTCCTACGGCCGCTCGCGCGCCGGGAGAGGCGACGGCGCTACGGCGAGTCCGCTCATCGAGGCAGCGAATACACGGGAGAAAGCCTCTCTTGGAGGATCTGGCTTCCGCCTCTCCTTCCCGCGACCGCCTCGACGAAGCCCAGCATAATCCATTTTACCTATTGTGCACAATGCAAATATCGCGTAATTTCGCCGGATGACCGGCTCAACGCGCCGAATCAAGCTTCCCATGCCGGAATCCAGGCCCCGCTCGCACGCCGAGCGCAGCGCAGAGACCCGCGCGGCGATCCTCGGAGCGGTGAGCCAGAGTGTGGTCGAGGTCGGGTTCACACGTACGACCGCGGCCGAGATCGCCCGTCGGGCCGGGGTCACCTGGGGCGCGGTCCAGCACCACTTCGGGGGCAAAGACGGCATGCTCACCGCCGTTCTCGAAGACTCTTTCAATCGCTTCGTGAGCCGGGTCGAAAGCGTCCCGCGAAAGGGTTCCCTGGACAAGCGAGTGTCGCTCTTCGTCGACCGTGCGTGGGAGCACTTTTGCAGTGCCGACTACCGGACCACCCACGAGATCCTGTTGCACTTTCGCGCCCGGGAAGAAGACAAGGAAACGCCGACCTGGTCCGCCATCCTGGCAAAGGAGTGGAACGAAACCTGGCTCGAGATCTTTCACGACGCAGCGGTTTCGCGAAGGCACCACGTACTCATGGCGCGCTACGCGCTGGCAACGCTCTCCGGACTGGCGAGTCTTCTGCTCCTATCGGGCGACAGCGCAGATTCACTGGCGCGGGACGTCGATATTCTCAAACGCCTGCTGAACCGCGAACTCCGCGACGAAAACTGACGCTGCACAGGCCCGGCCGTCGGTCAGTCGCGGACGAACCCGCTGCTGCGCCCGAGTGATTCGGCAGCTTCTGCGACGATGCGCGAAATCAGCTGCTTCACCGGGGGAATGTCCTTGATCATGCCCACGACCTGACCGGCCACGACCAGTCCCTTGTCCACTTCTCCCTTGAGAGCGGCTTCGGGGAATCGGTGGTAGCCGATCGTCGACCTCAACTGCGCGACGTCGTCGGTGGTCTTCTCGAACTCCGCCATCTCGTTTGAGCACGCGTTGCGGGCCACGCGCAAGGGACCGCTCTTGCGTCCGACCATCAGAGTATCGGTCTCGGCCAGTTGCAGGAGTGTCTGTTTGTAGTTTTCGTGGATGGGCGATTCCTCGGTGGCGATGAAACGCGTGCCCATCTGGACTCCAATCGCTCCGAGGCAGAGCGCAGCGGCCAGACCACGACCATCCCCGATCCCTCCTGCGCCGATCACCGGCAGACCCGTCGCGTCAGCGACCTGCGGAATCAGGACCAGCGTGGAGATCTCGTCGGGACTCTTGAAAGAAGCGCCCTCACTACCTTCGGCGATGATCCCCGAACAACCAGCGGCCTTGGCCTTGAGAGCCATCGCCACGTTCGGAACCACGTGGTAGTTCTCGATTCCGGCGTCGCGAAGAACCGGTGCCAGGCGCTTGGGCGAGCCCGCACTCGTCGTCACGAAAGGCAATCGCTCCTCGATCGCCACCTTCGCAAGATCTGCCGAGGTGGGCATGGCCGCCATGAGGCTGATGCCGAAGGGCTTGTCGGTGAGCGCGCGAGTCTGGCGGATCGCTTCGCGCAATTTCTCGGAATCGAGCATGGCCGTACCCATGATGCCGATGCCACCCGCTTCAGAAACAGCTGCCACCATCGGCGGCGTGGAGATCAATCCCATCGGCCCCAGGCAGACGGGGTGTTCGATACCCAGAAGTTCGGTCAGAGGTGTGCGAATTCCGGTCATGGGGGCTCCTTCTCGGGGTTCGCTGCCAGGATAAGACAGTTCAAAGCAAAACTGGGGACGGAGCTTGCGGCCGTCAGGTCGAGCGAGTTTGGACGATTCGAGACAGGATTGGCCTACTGCGCAGACGCGATTCAACCGATAGGAGAGGAAGGGGAAGAGTAGAGGGAGCACGATGATCGACCAATTGCGTGAACGACTTCTCGCGGAACACGCGTGGAAGGAAAGCGAACTCGCTGCTGCAGAGGACGAAGCGACAAGGCGGAAATGCAGCATCGGCGAGGTGTTGGCCAGTGATGGTCAACTCGATCCGCCCGAACTCTACCGCCTGGTTGCACAGGTTTACGGTCTGCACCTCTACGATGCGGACGAACTCTTTGAAAAACTCGACGCCGCGGTCGCACGATCCGTCCCTTCGCGCTTTCAAGAACGGAAACGGGTCCTGCCCATTGCGCGCGTTGCGGACGTACTCCTGGTCGCAAGTCCGGATCCGGAACCGCGAGTTCTCGACCTGATCGATTCCTTCGATGTCGAACGGGTCGAACTCTGTCTGGTTACGCCAGTGGACTTCCGGCGCCTGCGCTGGGCGGTCGAACTCGGACAGCTCTCAGGGCTTCCGTGTCCCGACACCCGCGATCAAGACGTCGACCTCCTGGGCGAGGATGTACTGCTCGAGGCACGACATGCGGCGATCCTGGACGCCCTTTTACTCGACGCCGCTGGCAGCCGGGCGAGTGACATCCACCTGGAACGCCACGGAGACCGCGTGCGATTGCGTCTCCGGATCGACGGCGATCTTCACGACGTGGACCACTACGCACTGACCCCCAGCGACGCTCTCGCCATCGTCAACGTCTTGAAAGTGCGGGCCCGGCTCGACATCACCGAACGCCGCCTACCGCAGGGTGGACGCACGGCGACGCAGATCGGAGGACAGAGCTTCGACTTGCGTGTGCAGATCCTGCCCTCGCTCGACGGCGAAGGAGTTGCCATCCGTCTGCTGCCTCAGGATCGGGAGCTATTCTCGATCCGATCTCTGGGCTGGTCGACCGAGCTGGAAGCGATCTATCGACGAACCCTGCAGAACCCCTCGGGCCTGGTGCTCGTCGTGGGCCCGACGGGTTGTGGCAAGAGTACGACTCTCTACGCCGGCCTCCAGCACCTGGCACACCAGATCAGCCGCAAGGTGCTGACCGTAGAGGATCCGATCGAATACAGAATCGAAAACGTTCACCAAACCCAGGTGAACGCCGGAATCGGCTACGGCTTTGCCGACTCCGTTCGCTCTTTCGTTCGCCATGATCCCGATGTGATCTTCGTCGGTGAGATTCGCGATACAGAAACCGCTCTGGAAGCCCTGCGGGCGTCGCAGACCGGACACCTCGTTCTCTCGACGCTTCACGCGAGTGACAGCGTGGATGCGGTTCAGCGACTGTACGATCTCGGAATGCATCCGAATTCGATCGCCGCCGAACTCCTAGCCGTCTTCTCCCAGCGCCTGGTAAAGCGCATCTGCCCAAACTGCAGGGAGCAAGAATCCGCGGATCCCGATCTCTTGTCGACGGTATTTCCGACGACTGCGCCCGCCGATCTTCGCCTGGAGCACGGCACGGGTTGCCAGCACTGCCGCCAACGCGGCTCCATGGGGCGCATCGCGGTCGCCGAGTACCTGCCCACTTCGCGCGATCTACGCGTCGCCATCTCTCACCATCTTCCGCTGGACGAGATCCGCACAGCTGCGACGAAAGCCGGTCTACAGCCCATGCGAGACCACGCTCTCGAACTGGTCAGTCAGGGCCTGATTCGCTTCAACGATCTTCCGCACTCGATTCCGCTGGAGCAACTCGCCCCCGACAGTTGGGACTAGCTCAGTCGCCGGGCGGAACGGCGTAGAAGAGGCAATCGCTCTTCGCCGCATCTTCATCGGTGGTGACCATCAGGAGATCGAGCGGCACGGCAACTGTCAGACAGTCGGAGTGCGCCTTGAACAGATCGTGCACCAGATCGCGCTCGTCGGTCGATTGGGCGCGTAGAACAGCGAGTCCGCGATTCCCGAGCCAACCCAGTACTTCGCCGGGAGCGACCGGGTCGAAATTGTGTCGAGCCATGTCGCTCTTGAGAGTGAGATCGGTATCGGGCCGCGCGTGCTCGCCAAAAGCCAGACTCGCGTCTTCCTGGATTTCCACGCGGACGGGGTGTTTCAGGAGTTGTGGGGAAGTGCGACTTCCGATCTCGAGGATATGCGGTTCGCTCGCAAAGGCTTCCAGGCCCGCAAGCGCAACCTGGTGAGCAGCGGGATCGTTTGCGCCGCCGCATTCGATGGTCACGATTGGAAATTCGTCTTCGATGGCCTCCATCAAAGAGTCCAGGCGAATATCGGTGAGAATCAAACGTTCGGAGAATCGCGCCGTCAGTGCGAAGTTCTGCGACTCGGTCCGGGTCGTGATCCCGTACGCGGGGCTGGGTCCGGAGGTATTGTGGATATCCACCACGGCTTCGGGACGGAGGCTGCGAAGCTCCCGAAGCAGCGCAAGCGCGAGCACGTTCTTTGTCGGGTTGCCAAAACAACGATTGAGATCGGGTTCTCCCGGGAGCATGCGATGACCGAATGGACCGTCGCGCCGCGCGGCTTCGATCGAAACGACAAACGCGTGCAAATCCACGGCGGGGGTCGAGCCAGAGAGGAGCCAGGCGTGAAGTCCACGGGTTCCCGAAGGTTCGTTGCCGTGCAAAAGGGTGACCCAGGCGCGCGAGCGTGTTCGATCCCGACCGGGAATCGACAGGTGAACGGAGCCGGGCAAAGTGTCGAGCCAGGCGGTGGGCGAAGCCGGTAGCTCACGACGCCGTTTCTCGTCGAGTTCCAGGTGGATCAAGGCGTTGAATCCCACTCGTGAATCGGCGAACCCGTCTGTGCGTTGGCCAGGTAGATCTCGAGAAGCTGTGCAAGGGCCTGGGTCCGAGGTACGCGCTTTTCGAGTTGCGAAAGAATATCGAGCTGCCAGCTGGCGGGAGTGAGTCTTGCGCGCAACCGGGCTTCGATGATCGACAGCATCTTGGAAGCTTCGCTGCTGTCGATCCCCGCCTTCGCCAGGCCCGCTTCGGCGACGGGGAGCAGCTCTTGCGCGAGTTGCACGGCCGGAACTTCACGCGGTCCCGGTGGCTCCTCCGATGGCCAGAGCAACGCGGCATCGAGGCCATCCTGCGCTGCGCGATAGAAGCTGTACTCCGCCAGCGCAAAGGGTAGCCGGGTGGTCAGGTGATCGATCTCGGATGCCAACCCGAAGATGAGTCCGACCAGGAATGCGGCATTGGCCGCCATGTCGAGCGGTGTGGGCCCGGAGGGAAGCGCGCGCAACTCGATGCGCAGATGACCCCCGCTGCCGGGATCGAAAATCGCGCGATTCCAGCGCCAGACAGTTCCCTGGTGGAGGCGGAGTTCCTCGAGTTCGGGCAGCTGTCCGCGCTTCAATGCCTCTCGGGGATCCTCGTCACTCATGACTGGCAAGAGCGGCGGAAACAACGCAACCGCCTCTTCGAAGAGTTCCTGTGCACCGCGTCGCAACCAGCCGTGGCCGAACGAAACCCGAGCGGGGGAGGTCCACTCCGAGTTGCCCCGGGGCCGACTGTCGATCGACTGCTTGAACAGCGCGATCCGCGTCTCATGCCAGAGCCGCCGTTCCAGAAAAATGGGCGAGTTCGCCGAGACTGCCAGCGCGATGGGCGTGCTGAGCTGAGCTGCGTTGTAGAAGTCGGCGAACTTGTCGGGGGGAACGCGGAGATGAATCTGAAACGATGTTCCCGCCCCTTCGAGTACGACGGATTCACATTCGTGTGTCAGCGGCTCGGGACCATCGATATCGATTCGAAACGGTCCGGCGCGCAGGCGCCGCAATGCCGCGGCCAGGGCCCGATAGCGCGGCAGATCGGTCATCGCGTGCGCTTTCAGATCCGCTAGCTGAAGCGTGGGAAGGATACCGATGGCGGCCACACGCCCGCCCCGCTCCCCCGCGGTCTGATCCAGGATCTGACTGGCCAGCGCCAACTGGTTCCCCAGAGCAGAAAAAGGCGCACCCGTCAGACCGACCGGTGCCAGGTTGTACTCCAGATTGAAGCGATCCAATTCGAGACTGATGTGCTCGTCGAGGCTCGACGGAAACTCGCGCCGTTCCAATGGCAATGCGCGCGCCGCGGCGTCGATGATCGACACCTCCAATTCCGCCCCGAGCGAATGCGCACCTTCTCCAAAGCCGGTCTGTCCGAGAAGTTCTTCGAGCACAGCCAGGCTCTCGGACAGCCGCTGGGAAAAAGCAGCGTAGTCTGCGTCTTCGAAGTTCTCGCGCTGAATCGGCAGACCCATACTGGTGTCGATCTCGGTTTGCCTGTGGCAGGTGACGGAATGAACACCCCTATGATGGCACCTCCAGCCCGGACGCGCGAGCATCCGCGACCGTTTGGGGACTGCCCGACGCGTGGCGGTGATGTCACTGGCAGGGCAGAGGTCGGCACATCCGGAACCGGACGGACCGGTTCTTCTGGAGCCTGCGCCGGCCAGAACCTAGCATCCAGACGAATCCATCAGGTGAAGATCCGTGAAGGCATTGCTCGTGAACTCCCCGATGGTCGGCCCCGAGATCCGGGCGCTGGGAGTCCAGACGTACGAAGCTGCGCCCGGTGTGGGGCACTTGAATGAAGCGGTCGCCGCCGCGGGTTTCGAACCCGATCTGGTGATCGTCGAACTGTTTGGACCGCGACCGCTTCCCGACGGTCTTTCAGCGTGCCCGTGGCCACTGGTCGCAGTCGTCTACGACTCGGCCTTCAATCACTTCTGGTTGCGCCACTGGCTCAAACTCTTCGATCTGGTATGCGTCGACTTCTTCAATTCCGTCGGGCGCCTGAACGAAGAGGGCATCCACGCTCACTGGCTGCCTTACGGCGTGCGCGAGAGTGAGTTTCCGGAACTCAAGCGACCGCATGATTTCGATCTGGGCTTCGTCGGCGTCATAGACCAGCGTCCGCGGCGTCAGGCGATGCTGGAGTTGCTCGATCGCCATTGGAATATCTCGATCGCTGGCGATGGCACCGAACCCGGGCAGATCGAACATCGGCTCTCCCTGCCGGAAACGGCGCAGCACTACGCACGCTGCCAGCTCGTGGTAAACGAGTACTTCTTTGACGGATTGAACTTCCGCGTCTTCGAAGCGATGGCTTCTGGGCGTCCACTGTTGACCGAAGCCACCGCGAATGGCTTGCCTCAGTTGTTTCAAGACGGCGAACACCTGATCACGTTTACTCCTGAAACGCTACTCCCCACTGTCCGCCACGCACTCGACCACCCCGAAGCCTGTGAGCGCATCGCCTTGAACGGGCGGCAGGAGATATTGCGGGCCCATACGAGAGCAATACGAGCCGAGAAGCTGCTCGAACTCGCAGCCCCGTTGATCGGTCGAAAGCTGACGCGCGACGTACCGCGGCGTTGCGCGCACGCGGGTGCGGCCGCGTTTCACTTTGCGCAACGCTGGCCCCAGGCTGAGCGGAATCACCTGGCTCTTGCGGCAAGCTGGCTCGACACCGCGCTAGCGGCGGGCGCCGGAACTAACGAAACGCGCTGGTTGCGCGGCCTCGTTTCCGCACTTTGCGGAGAAGCAGCACCGGCGCTCCAGCAACTCAGTGAAGCGGCCGGGCAGTTGCCTTCCGAGCCGCGGGTCCTGTGCCAGCTGGCCGATATTCTCTGGGGAGTGGGGCAGGATGAACTAGCCCGTCGAACCTTGCGAGTCGCGCTGGAGCGAGGCGATGAAGCCCACGATGAAGCAGCGCGCGTTGAGCGTGCGCTTGCGAGAGGCACGGGGCCAGAACTGTGGCTCGCGATGGGCGACTGGCTGCACGCTCTAGGATTCGGTGCCATCGAACCCAATGCCTCCCGCTTCGAGGCCGGTTTCATGCCCTTCAACGGATCCGACTGGTGGGTGCGCGCCTGGCGAGAAGGAGACGGTTTCGGAGTTCCACTTCGTCTGGGTTTCGCCTACTCCGAGTCGGGCTCCTGGCCGCTGGCCTCCGAGTGGTTCGCCGAGGCGTTGCGCAGAGGAGCGGACGACCCCGCGAGTCTGTGCGGGGCCGCGCGCGCCTTCGGAAAGATCTTCAAGCCCGCGGAATCGGCCGCACTCCGCGCTCGCGCCAATATGGCGGTCCGAAATTCAGGGAGATCGGAATTTTCCGCTCGGCTCCCTGAAGTGTAGCTGCGCACCTGGAGTGGGGAGGGGGTTGCAAAAGCCGAGCAACTATCGTTGCTTGTATCCCCGCGTGCTATCGCGCATGCACAAAGCCAATTCCAGGGGGAGAGATGAAACTACGAGCCACGTTCACAGTATTCGCAGCACTGATGTTTCTGACCGGTTGTATGGCGGTCGCTAGCCCGGCCGTCGGTGTCTTGTTCACAGACGTCAAGGGCCCGATCGATGCGGGCTCCAGCGTGGGCAAGAAGGAAGGCACGGCCTGCGCCGAGTCGATTCTGGGGTTGGTCGCGCGCGGGGATGCCAGCATCCAGGCCGCGGCCAAGAACGGCGGAATCACCAAGATCGCATCCGTCGATCACCGCACCGAGAACCTCCTCGGTGTTATCGGCAAGTTCTGCACGATCGTCCGCGGATCCTGAACGCGGACCGGACTACACCGCACGCGGTGCGCCCCGTGCTCGGGGCACCGCGTGCGGTGGACCGGCTGAGGAATTCCCCAGACCGTTCAGTCCGCATCTTCCCTGAGCTTCGGTCCGTGCACCGGAGTGTGACGCAGGAAATCGAGGTCGCAGCCTCGATCCGCCTGTAGCACCTGTTCGCGATGCAGACGGGCGTAGCCTCGGGATGGCGTCTCGAAACTCGCTCGCGGTCGGCGGGCCAGTTCTTCCACGGGAACCAGTAGCTCGAGCTTTCGCTCCGCCACGCTCACGCGGATGCGGTCTCCAGTTCGCACGGCACCCAGCGGACCGCCGCTGGCCGCATCGGGCGTCACATGCAGCACGACACTTCCGTACGCAGTCCCGCTCATACGCGCGTCCGAGATGCGCAGCATATCGCGCACCCCTGCACGCGCGAGTTTGGCGGGAATCGGCAGATAACCGGCCTCGGGCATGGCATCGGGACTGGTGGGACCGGCGTTTTGTAGCACCAGGATGTCATTCGCTTCGACATCGAGGTCGGGAAGATCGATGCGCTCGGAAAGATCTTCGAGCGAGTTGAAGACAACGGCCCGGCCTTCGTGTTCGAGGAGTTTCGGGTCGGCAGCAGAGCGCTTCATCAGCGCACCACGCGGTGCCAGCGAACCGAAGAGTGCGACCAGGCCGCCGCGCTCCTGAACGGGATCCGAAAGCGGGCGGATGATCTTGTGGTCGACATAGGCCTCGCGATCGGGCAGGCGCTCGCCCAGGGTCTCACCGGTAAGGGTCAGGCAGTCCAGGTTGAGCAGCGGGCGAAGTTCGCGCAAGAGCGCACCGACGCCACCGGCCGCGAAGAAGCCTTCCATGTAGTGCTGGCCACTGGGTTTCAGATCGACGAGAACGGGCGTCGTGTCCGAAAGTGCATTCAGATCCCGCAGATCCAGATCGATTCCCGCCCGGCCCGCGATCGCAGTCAGGTGCAATACGGCGTTGGTGGAACCTCCGATGGCCAGCAATACGCGTAACGCGTTCTCGATGGCCTCGGCCGTGATGATCTGCCGGGGTGTACGTCCGACTCGGGTCAGTTCAACCGCGAGAGCGCCCGAAGCCTCGGCGGCACGCAATCGGTCCGCGTGCACGGCGGGAATCGCAGCCGTACCGGGCAGCATCATGCCCAGCGTCTCGGCGATGATGGCCATGCTGCTCGCGGTACCCATCACCGCACAGGTTCCGGCCGTCGTCACCAGTCCTTCCTCGACGCGTTCGATCTCCTTCTGATCGATCTCACCGGCGCGATAGCGGCTCCAGAAACGCCGGCAATCGGTGCACGCACCGATGCGTTCACCGCGATACAGCGAACTGAGCATCGGACCCGCCACTACCTGAACTGCCGGACGGTCTGCGGAAAGCGCGCCCATCAACTGCGCGGGAACAGTCTTGTCACAGCCCCCGAGTAGCACCACGGCATCCATCGGTTGTGCGCGAATCATCTCCTCGCAGTCCATCGCCATCTGATTGCGGAACAACATGCTCGTGGGACTCAGGAAGATCTCTCCCAGAGAGATCGTCGGGAACCTCAGCGGCAGACCACCGGCGGCCAGCACGCCGCGTCGAGTCGCTTCGATGAGTTCGGGAAAGTGACGGTGGCAGCTGTTGAGGTCACTCGCCGTATCCGCAATGCCGATCACCGGACGCTCGAGCATCTGGCTCGAGTAGCCCATCGAACGCGCAAACGAACGACGCAGGTAGAGTGCGAAGTCGGCATCGCCGTAGCTGGTAAGGCTCTGCGCCAGCCCGATCTTCTTCCCCACCTCAGAAGACCGTCTTGATGGTTTTCGATTCGAGGAATTCGCGGATGCCCAGAGCACCACTCTCGCGACCCATCCCGCTCTGCTTGATGCCACCGAAGGGAGCTTCGGCGGCCGCCAGCGCGAAATCGTTGATTCCCACCATGCCGACTTCGAGTCCGTCCGCAGCCCTCTCGGCGGCGCGCAGATCGTTCGTAAAGACATAGGCCGCCAGGCCGAAGGGCAGCGAGTTGGCGCGCTCCAGTACGTCGTCGAAATCCTCGAACTCGAGGATCGGCGCCACCGGAATGAAGGGCTCTTCGTGCAGAATTCGCGCCTGTGACGGAACTTCCGCGAGTACCGTGGGGGAGAAGAAGTAGCCCCGCGGCTGATTGGCGGGTCGCCCTCCGCCGGCCAGAAGCTTCGCTCCCTTGGCGAGCGCGTCTTCCACCAGAACGCGCGCCATCTCCAGGCGTCGCGGATTGGCCAACGGTCCCATCTCCACTTCGGGATCGAGTCCGCTTCCCACGCGCAGAGAATCGGCCACGGTCACAAAGGCGTTTCGGAAAGGAACCGCGATGGAGCGATGCACGAATATGCGGCTGGGACTCACACAGACCTGGCCGGCGTTTCGGTACTTGGCTCGCGCGCAGGCCTGCGCGGCCGCTTCGGGATCGGCGTCCTCCAGAACCAACACCGGTCCGTGCCCGCCTAGCTCGAGGGAAACTTTCGCGAGATCCTGGGCGGCCTGTTGCATCAACAGCTTGCCGACCGGAACCGAACCCGTGAAGGTGAGCTTGCGCACCTGCGACGACGAGAGAAGATGCGACGAGATATCTGCGGGCTGCCCCGTCACCACATTGAGTACGCCCGCCGGTAGACCGGCGGCGTGCGCAATGCGCGCAATCGCGTAGCCGCCTCCCGGCGCCTCTTCCGATGGCTTGAGGACCACACTACATCCGGCGGCCAGGGCTGCGGAGAGTTTTCGGGCCGCCAACAGTATTGGGAAGTTCCAGGCAGTGAAAGCCGCCACTACGCCCAGCGGTGCCCAGCGCACCTCGTAGCGAGCGGAGGCATCCCGACCGCCAATCACCTGTCCGTAGATGCGCCGCGCCTCTTCCGCGTTCCAGTCAAACTGGTCAGCTGCCGCGTTGACCTCGGCTCGCGCCTCCGCCAGGGGTTTGCCCACTTCGAGCGTGATCTGGCGGGCGATCTGATCGACATCGTCGCGAATACCCGCGGCAATACGGCGCAGACAGGCGCTGCGCTCGAGCGCAGGCACCCGGCACCAGATATCAAAACCCTGCTCGGCAGCGGCCAGGGCCGCGTCGAGATCGGCAGGGGTCGCAACCGCGACCGATCCAATCTCCTCTTCCGTGGCGGGATCCAGCACTGGCAGGCTGGCGCCTTCGGCTGCAGCGCAGAACTTGCCTGCGATGAAGAGTCCCTGTTCTCGATCCATCTCGTTGCCTCGCTCTCTCCCGCGGCGCTACAGCGTCTGTGAGTGATAGCGCCGTTGCACGTCTTCGCACCAGTCTCCCACGTTCCAGCGCCCGTACACTCCCATACCGCCACGCGGATCGTCGCCCCAGTAGACGGGAACGTGAATCAGCGAGAGACCCATATGATCGTGGGCCGTTTCGAGCGCGGCGCCAAGTCCTTGTGCGTCGTAGCCTGCGAATAACCCTTTTACCCCGGTCACGGATGCGGCCATCGCTGCATAGTCGACCTCCACGCTGTCGCAGGTAGCGAAGTCGCGGCCGTATTGATCGATCTGCAGGCCGGAAATGGCTGCCATGCGCCGATTGTCCAGTAGGACGATGGCCGCCCGAAGACCGTGCTCGACCGCGTCGATCAGAATCTGGGGATTCATCATGAAGGAACCGTCTCCCACGATCGCAATGCTGTAACGGGCGCGATCGGCCATCGCCGAGGCGAGCAATGCGCTGGCTGCGAAGCCCATGTACGAAGCACCCGTGTCGGTGAACGTTTCGTCGGGTCGATCGTCCGCAACAATCTGGAAGCCGTTTGCCTGAACGTCACCGGCGTCGAAGTACTTGACCGCCGAAACCCGACGCGCGAAAGCGTCCACTTGTGCAATGGCCGCGGGCTGCGTCAGAACCGCTCTGCCCCAGACTTCGTCGTGAATCGGAGGCGCGGTGCAGCGTTGTTTGCGGAGTTCGAGCCAGCGTGTCTTCTGTTCGAAACACTCCTCGAGCCAGGGTGTCACATCCGGTGCCTCGCGCCCCCCGGCCTCGGCCAAGGCCCGCAATAGCCCTTCGATGACGGCGTCGATGGATCCCACCAGAGCCACGGTCTGGTTGTAGTGGTTGGCATCGTCGCGATCGCCATTGATGTTGATCACGGCCTGAGCGTTTTCGAAGCCGGTCCCGGAACAATCTGCCTGGCACACCGCGCGGGAGCCGACGACGATCACGAGATCGGCACCGGCCATCGCATGATTTCCGCTGAGCGATCCCTTGCTACCCCCGACGTGCATATTGCGCGGATGGGCATCTGGCAAGACCCCGAGCGCACCCGGGGACAGGGCGGCGACCGCACCGGTCGCCTCCAGTAGCGAGTCGATCGCCCGGGGAAATGCCCGCGCGCCGCCGCCCAGTTTCACCACGATACGCCGGTGTCGGCGGATCAGTTCCAGCGCGGCCCCGTAGGTTTCGCGATCACTGGGAGCGATGCGATCGGGCTCGGGGCATACGGGCAATGCCGCCAGATTGAAATCGGGAATTCGCTGGGGCTGCACGTTCAAGGGAAGCTGCACGTAGAAGGGACCGGGACGGAAGGGGTGGCCGACGCGCGCAGCACCGCGCCGCAGGCACTCGCGAATCGACCCGCCATCGTAGAGGCTGAAGGACTCCCCCATCACTCCCGTGAGACGGCCAAACAGATGCTGTTCGCGCTTGGGGATCTGCTGCATGTTGTAGCCCTCCCCGTGCGTCGTCTCGTCACCGTAGATGTGCCAGACGCCGACGCCGTTGGAGGCGGCGGTGAGCGAACCGGCCAGCGCTTGCAACGCGCCGGGCCCGATGGAGGTGAGCAGCGCCGGCGTCTCGCCGTAATGCCAGCGCAGCGCCGTGGCGGCGTGAGCCATCGCGACCTCGTTGCGGAACTGGAACAGGCGCACGACGCCCTGCTCCTGGTATACGCGCAGCACCTCTGCAAAGGCGGTATTGCCGTGGCCGAGGATCCCGAGGTATTTCGTGACCCCCTGGCGCAACAGACCCAGGAACAGCGCTTCGACGACGGACACATCCGCGCGGTCGGGCAGCGCCGAGGCCGCCAGGGCTGCTTCGAAGCTACCGTGAGTTCGAATGGAACGGGCTCGTGCTTCCATGATCACGCGAACTCTAGTGTCCTGTTTCAGAAGTTCCATCTCTAATGCTTCCGGGCGTGGACCTGGAGGACTCGGGAACAGAAGCGACGGATGCTGTCGAGGATCTGCTCGGCGCTCTTGGTCCAGATGAACGGCTTTGGCGCTGCGTTGTGCCTGTCGAGATAGGTACGAATGTCCTGCTCCAAGGCCTGCGT
>JAAELY010000248.1 GCA_024226335.1 bacterium | reverse complement strand
GGTGCTTCCGTCATCGCCTGTTACGGATCGAGCGTAACCCCAGCGCGCACCTTGCCTTGCACACGATCTAGACTCGATGGGTCATGAACGAGGCCAGATGAGGAATGCGTCCAGACTCCGTGCAACCTGCCCGAACAGCGAGTGCCAGCAACACAGCCAGCGCGACGCGGGCAACGTCGTGCTCCACGGCTTCTCCAAAGTCAGGGGCGGAAGGCGCCGTAGATACCGCTGCACGGCCTGCGGCAAGACGTTCGGGGCGACCACTGGCACTCCCTACAAGAGGCTCCAGCACTCCGTGCGGCGTTTTGACCGCGTCGCCTCGCTGAGCGTCGAGGGTGTCAACAAGTCGGCCATCGCGCGACTCGAGGGCCTCTCATGGAACACGGTCGCTCGTTGGCTGGAATTGGCCGCAGCAATTGCCCGCCGTTTCAACGCGAAGCACCTGCGCGGCCACGAACTCGTTGAGCTACAACTCGACGAGATCAACACGTTCCTTCAGAGCCGCAAGCAGCAGACGTGGGTCTTCGCGGGCATCGACGTCTGGTCGCGTCTCTGGCCCGCGACGCTTGTTGGATCGCGCACGTATCGGAACACCCGGCGGTTCGTCCGGATCATCGCTGACGCACGCAGCGGTGGGGGAACCCCGCTGATCACGACCGATGGCTTCAGGTTCTACGCGCCGACGATTCGCCACGTCTTCGGCCTCGGGTGCGTGCTCGCGCAGGTCATCAAGAAGATCAAGCGCAACCGAGTCGTGCGCGTGGGCACGAAGCTGATCGTGGGGTCGGAGTGGAAGCTGGCCGACGCCCTGGAAGAGTCCGAGGACTCGGCGAAGCTGAACACGTCGTTCATCGAGCGGTTGAACCTCACGATCCGTCAGGGCTGCGCCTACCTACGTCGTCGTTCGCCCTGCCATGCACGGAAGAAGCAGACGCTCGACGACCACCTGGAGCTCTTCCGCGCCTTCTACAACTTCGTGCGGCCACACAGCGCGCTGAGATTCGGGAGCGTGACCAGGACGCCGGCGATGCAGGCCGGACTGGCGGCGAAGCAGCTTCGATTCAGGGACGTCTTCACGGCGCGCCACGTCGCGGCCCGCTTTGCCATTGTCAGATCCGGCGCGGTGCCGCATCACGGGATGACCGAGAGGTTCAGATGCGCCGCGTAGTAACAACGGATGAAGGAAGCACCGG
>JAAELY010000247.1 GCA_024226335.1 bacterium | reverse complement strand
TCCTTCTTCGACGCGTGTCGGTACCGCTCCGACACGACCCTGACCAGTTCTCGCTTTGCCTTGATGTCGATCCTTGCTGCCATGGTCGTCTCCCCGTCTGTTGCCACTTTTCGGTAGCAAGTTCGGTGAGGCAACGGCCCCCTTCCGGGTAGCAATCGAGCTGAGTCAATGCGACCGGCAGAAGTAATTGTCGTTGATCACGTTCCGAGAAGGCAGGTGTGGCTTGAATGAAACGAACTACTGGGAGAAACTGGGTTGGCCCGTCGGACGTTATCCGACTCGGCCGCGCTTTGGGGGCGCAGTTTCCGAATAGTAGTTCGCCAGTTCGAAGTCGGAGGTTCTTGTGAAACGAATACTCGAGCTGCGCGACCTTTCGGACGATCACCACACTGGCCTTGTGCTAGCTCGGCGGTGCAAGCTAGCTGGCCGTCCGAACTCCGCCGTGTCCCATGAGGTGGTGTGGAAGCAAGTCGTCGAAGCGTTCGCAGACCATCTCGAGCCGCACTTCCTGATTGAAGAACAACACCTCCTGCCCGCGCTCGAAGCGATCAGTGAGTCTTCGCTCGTCAATCGGATTCGTGAGGATCACAGTGCTCTTCGCGCCTTGCGAGATGCTGAGTCCCCCGTCCTGGCCACGGTCCAGCGGTTCGGTGAGCTCCTCGAGTCGCACATTCGGTTCGAAGAACGCCAGGTGTTCCAGCCTACTCAAGAGCGCCTACCGGCGAGTGCCCTCAAGGCCATCGCCGCGGCTTGCCAGGGCAGCACGCGGAGCCGTCCGGCTTCGTCGGGGCAGTAGCACTGCGCTGGCTGACATGCCGTTGCAGCCGATCGGTTAGAACTCAGTTCGAATGGATCCGTGGTGCCCTGCGTAGATCCCAGATCCACGTCGCTGCCTGGCCGGGCCAGCATCAGGGCCTCCCGCGCCACAAATTCTTACCCAGGGCCTTCGCTTCCCAGGTGTCCACGGTTTCGGGGGCGGTCTCATTAGGTCATCGCAACAGTTCTGCATGCTTCTTTGATGGTTTCATCCATCCAAGAGTTTGTCGAGGTCGGTCGTTGAGCATGTGCGCGACCTTGTCGAGATGACTCTGACTATGAACCGCCAGGTCAGTTCCTTTCGGGAAGTACTGTCGAAGTAGGCCATTGTTGTTCTCATTGCTGCCTCATTGCCAGGGGCTTCGCAGATCACAGAAGTAGACATCGACTCCGGTCGTCGCGGTCAAGCGCCCGCGCTCATCGCGCAGCGAACGCGCACGCTGGAAGCCGCATGGGCGGCTCATCCTGAACGCTTCGTCCGAGGCACCCCGAAGCCCAGTCCGCTTCCCTAAGCGCTCTGGATCAACCCGCCCGAATCATCAACGACAGGAGGAATTGCTCAGTAGATCAAACAATCGAGTGTCTCATCGGCGTTGACAGGTTCCGCTCAGCCGCCTTCAGGATCCCAATGATCTGTTCTTCAACAAATGCGTTCGCTTCATCTCGCCTCCGCCTGACTTCCAATCGGGAGTCTAACTCAGAGGCTTGTGCCGGTATAAAAGGGCGAGCTACATCGCTTCACCGACAGCTCGGACTCTCCTCGATAGAACGATGTGTTCACGTTGGAGAGCGGGGAATCTCGGAGACAATGGTCGATCTCTACCAGATATTTGACAGGCGACTGACCCACAAAGGACTCTTCCAATAGGCTGTTAGCGGATCGCTTCGATCAGTGGGCGGGTGCAAGCTTTGTTGGCAGGGCCGAAGTCGAAAAGATGCCGGAGACCGCAGTCGGATCGGAACATACGCCGCGCCGAATGGCCTGTGTTAGGCACGAAGTCGAATCGATGTCGGTCCAGGATCTCCTTGCCGAATTGCCTCAGGATGTGATTTAGATAGATCTCGCCGCGCTCGCGCCGGTGATGTCCCTGAAGCATCGCCGCGCAGCCTACAGCCAATGACGATTGCTTGGGGTCGCTGTCGTTCCAGCCGAGCAGGGTCACCACGCGTCTGGATCGGTAGCGCTGCTTCAGTACCGGCGCTCCCACCCCACCCATATACCGGTTGAGGTTCTGGAGCCCGTAGTGGTAGTCGTCGTAGTCTGGGCAGTTCGCGGAGTCTGGGACGAAAAACGAGTCGGGGGTGCCCTCTCTCGCTCGTTCCGATGAGAAGTACAGGTAGGAAGAAGGATTTGCCACGACGTAACGGAAGGACAAGTCCGGTCGGGACTCCGCGAGCTTCGCTTCCGCCGCGCCTCCAGCGGCATAGCGGTTCGTGAACTGGCCGCCTGCTGAGTGTCCCACGACGACGATTTTGCGAACCCGTGGAAATGCGTGGCGATCTCCGAGGCGCAGAAGGATCCGGTCCAACACCCCGAACGAACTGATTCTGAATGGACGGGCATTGCCGCCAGTACTCCTCGAGGTATTCCCCTTCTTCCAACCACTGCTCGCCCAGTAGAGCAGCTTGTCCTGCAGCGAGTGTCTTTCGATGTCGCTCTCTGCAAGAAACTGAGGTGCGATGATGGCGGTCGTAAGATTGGCATTGTTAGCCCGAACGCCGGCATCGACGGCATAGGAGTAGTAATCATCGGCGTTGCGATTGATTCCGTGTACTACGACGACGGCGAGGGTTGCGTTCGCGTCACCCACGGCCAGATCGACACTTGCACAATAGGGCAGCTCGAGGCTTCCGTGAGCGCTGTGTACGGCAAATCGCATCTCGCAGACCACGTCGACTGCCGAATTCGCGGGTCCGCCTGTGACCAGCCCGAAAAGAACGAGGCCGCAGAGCACGATTGTGGATTTCGTCCTCGCGATCCCGAGAACTCCGATGCAACGTACGCCCACCTTCTGGCCTCGCATCTTGCCCTCTCCTTCTTGAAACACAGACACCGTTCGCTAGCGCCGTCCGCAAGCGTGCGGACCATTCGCCGGTTCCCGGCTTGCCCCTCGCTATTCGCGCTGTCTACCCCGGGCTCGCCTGAGGCACTCCCCGATCTCGGTCGAACTCATTTCCAGGCTGAGAAGGATCGCTATCGCAAAGGCCGCCTGGCGGGGAGAGGTTTCGAGCAGTGGTTCGACCGAAGCAAGATCTCGGGTGGAGATCCTTTCTACTCGACCGTCCCGGTAGATGGAGATATCGGCCTGGGAAGAAGCGGTGGTTGTCCCTTCCGCGACTTCGCTGGGAGTCGCGGTCACGAGCAGTTCGACTCCGCGATCCAGGTGGGAACGTACGGTCATCGGACTCGGGTTGTTCAGAACGAAGCACTTGGGCAATTGCGTCTGTGAGGCGAGATCCAGACCGTCAGGCTCGTCGGCGTCGATCACGAGTGTGCCATGGGTGGCACTCGCGAGAAGTTGCAGTGCGTTGGTGCGGTATTCCGCCGGTACGTCCTCGGAAGCCCGAAAGGCGCCGATCAACACACCGACTGAGCACCTCGAATACCCGAGCCCGTGGGCCATCAGTGCATCCGGAGTCGTTTGCAGAACTGCACCATCCGCAACGGGGTCGAGAAACGCTCGCCGAGCTGCAGCCACTGGATCGTGGGACCCGGCTCTTGGCGTCGTGGATGCCTGAGGATTCGAGGTCGCAATCGTGTGTCCCGTCAGTTCCAGAAACCGACGCACGATCTGGATGACGGGCTCCTCATTCTCCTGGGCGACGATGGTGACCGTTCGGAAGGACTCGTTCTCGCGAGCGGGGAAGAGCATATCGAGCAATGGGCCAATCACGTCACGAGGTTTCCCGACTGCGGGCCAGATGTGCTTCCGTAGGCCGGGTTTGGTGTTGATCTCACAGATCACGCCTCCGGATTCCGAGAGAGGGCGAGACAGATCCATCGAAAGGATGTCGACTCCTGCGATGTCCGTCCCCAATGCAATCGCCGCACGCTCGGCAACGCGCAGATTCTCCGGGTGGATTTCGTCCGTGATGTCGACCGCAGTACCTCCACTCGAAGTGTTGGCAACCGCACGCAGATCGATGTGGGTTCCGGCTTGCGGTATTGAGTCTGGTGCCACGCCCTGACGCTCGAGCACGCGTATGGCGGCATCGTCGATAGTAAGTGCGGTCCAGGCCCCCTGCTGTCCTGAACGCCGCCGGGGGTCGTCATTGGCGGCGGCGGCAAGCTCTCTGATCGTGCTTCGACCATCGCCTTCGACGTGTGCCGGTATGCGCATTGACGCGGCGACAGCCTTGCCGTTGATTACGAGCAGGCGGTGATCCTTTCCACCGATCAACTCTTCTACCAGGATCCCTCTGCCCTGTTTCTGTGCAATCTTGCAGGCCGCGACGGCCTCCTTCGCATCGCGGACGCCAATGCTGACACCACGCCCGAGGCTTCCCTTGTTCGGTTTGATCACGACCGGGTAGCCAATTCTATTCGCGGCCGCGATCGCTTGCCGATGTCCTCGTACGAGTTCTGAACGCGCAACCGGGAGTCCCGCACCGATCAGTAGCTGCTTCGCGATGTGCTTGTTCGCCGAAAACACGGAGCTGAGGTGAGTCAACCGGCTGGTACTCGAACCATAGATGCGCTGGCGAAAGCGCCCCTGGCCCAGCTGAAACAGTCGATGAGCGAGAGGTAGTACCTCGATGCCCCGCTTCCTGGCGGCTCGCATGACTTCCCGATCCTGAATCGGCAGTGTCATCGCAGAGGCCTGCCGGTGGAACTCACCGATTTGTACCCGCAACTCTCGTCGAATCCTCGAGTTACGAACTCTGCCCAGCCGTCGTGTCAACCGGAACGCAAGCCTCCCGGCCAATAGTCCGACCTCCGGGTCTTCGTATTCAAAGACCGCGACCGGACTGTGTTCATCGCCGATTGGGCGAGCCGTTTCCAGTTCAACCCCAAGGGATCGCTGAAGAAAGGTAGCGACCCAGGCCACCAATGAACCGATATCCCACTCGGTCGGGCCGTCGTCGACGGTTCCCAGCGCCGCGACAAGGGTGCTGCGAAGACGTTTCCCGATCTGCTCCACGTTGCGTTTGCTCGCTTCCTCAATCGACACGTTGAGTTGAAACCGGAACACAGGACGTTCGCTGTAGATGTTGTGCATATGGAACTGTTCTACTGCTTCAATCTTCATCTTCCGACTCTTCTTCTCTTCGGTTCATGCTGCCGACACGGATTCCGAGTGTTCCCATCCGGCGTGCACGATCAAAAACCCTCACGGAAGGCAGATCTGTTCTAGACCACAGTTTCGCTGGCCATAGGCTCTGCCGCGGGTCGTTCGACGCGCCGCTCGGCAAGCCCGTAGCTCCATCCTTCGGTCAGGACATGCAGGTGCATTCCCGCGAAGGCAACAGGCGACTCCTCCGGTACGATGTCGATATTCGAGTATTCGAGTTGCGAACCGTCGATGATCGTCAGCGACCCGCTCCCGAAGACATTCACACGATTCTCTTGATCGAGTTCGAATGCCGTGTCCTCGTCGAGGCCAAAGCCGAGCATTGCGGGGTTCAAGAGAACGGCGGCGATCAGCCGACCAAGCCGGTCTCTTTCTCGGAAGTGCTGATCAACGATCACCTGAGGCAACAACGCAAAGCCGGCCGACATATGGACCGCCGCGAGCCGGGCCGCCGAGCGCGCCCTACCCCTGGCGATCATCACAGCACTCATCGCCGATGCTCCAGCACTGGTTCCGGCCAGATGAAGCCCTCGGTGGTATCGCTCACGCAACAGGGACTCTACGGTCGTACCACCCAAGAGCGTGACTAGCCTGAGCTGGTTTCCACCGGCAAGAAAGACGCCGTCGGCACGGTTCAACGCTTCGAGCAACACGGGATCAGAAGCTTGGGACCGATGGTCTTGATGGAGAAAGGACACGTCTTCAACGCCGAGTTCGCCGAATGCTCTGCGATACTCGGCGACACGTACTTCAGGTTTCGAGGACGCAGTCGTCAGTACCACCAGGCGCGCCACAGGACCGCCGCAGGCCTGCACGAATCGGTCGAGCACGACCATCTGCCCGCTCCGAGCTTCTCGTCCACCGATTGCGAACAGATGCCCTCGCGAGAGACTGCTATCCCGCGACAAGGCCTCTCTCCCTCTCGTGCTTCTGACCGTTCTCTTGTGGCACGATTGCCAGTGCGGGCACTCTCACTCCCTCGCTATACCGCTCACGAGTAACTTTGATGATCTTGTCGATCAACTCGTCGAACGTGTAACCCGCAGCTTCCGCAGCAAGCTCGAATGCACCGCCCGACTCGAGAACGCCGAGTGCGTCCACTTCGACCACAAAAGGCTTGCCCGATCTCGAGATACGGATGTTGACCAACGCATAGTCCCGGCACTTGCACGCTTCAAACGCTGCAACTGCGGCCGCTCGAATGAGACGGTCGAGGTCATCGGGAAGTGAAGGAGGGCAAGCTCGCTCTTCGCGATCGGGACCGGCCTCGATCAGCGGAAGGCAACGCGGTGGATTGTTGCCGATCAGCGCGACCAGAATCTCACGCCCACTGATGTAGGGCTCGACGACGGGCTGCTGACCATCGCGGCGGGACACCATTCGGATGCCCTCTTCGAGTTGTCCTCGGTCCTTGGCGATTCGAAGCTTATAGCGTAGAGCGTGGCGCGGTTTGACGATCACTGGATAGCTAAGCGCATTCGGGATCTCGTCGGGGTTTTCTATCACCCGACGTTCCGGCGTCCAGACACCCGCCTTCTGAAGCAGTTCGCCGGAAGTGATCTTGTCGAGTGCAATGAAGTGTCCGTGAGGAGTTGGGCCGGTGTAGGCGACACCCGACATCTCGAGCATCGCGGGAACGTGCACGGAAGGTATTTCCCCCTGAATACCGTGAGAGAGGTTGAGGACAATCCCTCCGGGCTCACCCGTAGGTGGATGCTCGGGGAGGAAACCATCCAGTTTCGAGAGTAGAGATGTGTCGCCCTCGACGGTCTTCACCATGTGCCCGTTCGCTTCGAGTGCAGCAACGATCCTGCGGATCGAGCGGCGCCCGTAGCCGTTCTTGCTCGGCGGTCCCATGTGGGCGATGACGCCGTTCATCTTGTGGTTTCGGACGACAGCCACACGCAGCCGCGTATCGGGAGTGAGGATGCGTGGAACTACCATGCCGCTCAGTCGAGCATCCCAGTCCTGGCAAATCCGCAGATCCAGAAACTCCGAGATCAAGAAGATCGCGACGAGTTCGACGAGCAGCAGCTCGGGAAATTGCATCGCGACCTCGCCAAGGACCGAAAACTGGCCGAGCCCCGCGAGCACCAGGGCGACAACGATCGTCATTCCCGTGCGCCAAACCCCGCTGAAGACGCTGTCGCGGTCCATCGTCTTCGCAATACCCTCCGCCAAGAGTCCTAGCACGATCACGGGAAAGAACGCGACGCGCCACAACACATCAGAGTGCAGCCAGGGCGCGGCCGTCAGCGCGATGATCAAGATCAGGACCGCGATGCTCATGATCACCGATACGCGAGCGACATAGGGGAGTTTGATGCGCACGAGCGTTGGGCGGACTCCGAGCACGATGGCTGCAACAACGGCAATCAGGATCAGGCTTGGGACAATCCCGCTTTCTTGAAATGCCACGGAGATCAAGATTGCGCGAAATCCGATGACGTGCAGTCCAAAGGTAAGACGCGCAATCACGATCAACATTGCACCGGTAGGAAGCAAGAGCATGTAGAGGATACTCGAGCGATCGGCCGCGGGGATGTTCTTTAGCGAGAGCACCTGGTTCAGATCGTGGCCGATCGTCGGCAGCAATGATCCGCTCATCCCCGGGTGGAGGACGCCGGGCAGCGCGGAGATCCGTACGGCCACGATGAGTAACGGGACGATCGCGATCGACAAGAGAATAGCCAGCTCACCGCGGGTCAGGTTGCCCTTGGGCCGCAACCAACCCGCACGCCATCCCGTGGTCGGGGTGAGCTTGGGTGTTTCTGTCAGATACGATCGCAGCTGCGCAGCACTCTGCACAATGGCACGGCGAACTGCGGTGAGGTGGCCGGATCTATTTGCCTGGATGTTGCGCGATTGCTCACGCTGCCCGAATGGAGAGTCCATATCAGTGACCCTTCTTGCGAATTCCGACCGACGCCGAAAGCCCAGGAAACAGGAGCGCGTCTGAGTCTTCGAGTTGGATCCGAACTGCGATCATGGGCTCGTCGCGCATACGGTTGCCACGGGGCTGAGGCACAGCCGAATCCGGAAGCTCGAAATCAGTCGAGACGCTGATCGTCTCCACCGTGCCGATGAACTCCCTCCCTGGATAGGAATTGAACGAAATACTGGCTGAACTCCCGACCTCGAGATCTCCCAGTTCGCGTTCATCGACCCACGCTTCCACCCAGGTATCGCCACCGAGCCAAAGCGAAAGGATGGGTTGCCCAGCGACCGTGACTCCACCGGGCTCTACGATGCGCTGCACCACGGCACCGTCATCGGGTGCACGAAGAACCGAGCCGTCTAGGTTTGCCTCCGCAACTGCGAGTTCTGCTCGATAGGCCGCAATGCCCGATTTGAGGACGGCGATTCGCTTTCTTCGCACTGCCAACCCCTGGGACTCGATTTCGACGAGTTCCTGTGAAGCCAACGCAGCCTTTCGTCCGGCCCGGGAGGCTCCGACGAGGGCGCTCGCGGTTCGAAACTCGGTCTTGGCTGTATTCACGACTTCCTGCGCGACCGCGCCTTGCGCAGACAACGACTGCCGGACCATGAGCCGTCGCCGTGCTTCCTCTTTGCGACTCTCACTCACCCGTACGCCCGCCTCTGCGGCCGATAGTCTCGCCGCGACTTCGCGCAGCGCTCCCGCCAGACGCAACTCTTCATTCTCGATTGCGAGCAACTCCACCTCCAGCTCGCGCATAGACTTCTCTAGGTAGGAGGTGGCTTGTCTCACCTTGGCTTTGAACTGGCGGTCCTGTAGGCGTGCGATGATCTGGCCGGCTTCGACGTGATCGCCAACATCCACCAGGATGCTCTCGACAACCCCGTTCACACGAACACCCACCTTTGCAATAGGGCCACGCACGACTGCGTCCTGCGACACCACGTTGTCGAGCCGATAGTGCGCCCACAAGACGAGTGGTGCCAGCAAGGCGCAGATCCCCGCAGATACGACGGCAGGGAGCACCATTCGTCGCAGACGCCTCCGTTTGGTTTCCTCTTCGACCTGTTCCAAAAGCGGCGTCTCGGCGTCGGCCGACCCCTCCGCTCCTTCGGGCTCGCCTGTGAAGACCAGCGCGTCCTGCCCAGGTGCGAGTCCGAAGAGCGCTTCGAAGACTCGGTCGGGCAGTGCAGCTTGCTCGAGGAAGCCCTTGAACGACACGGTCTCGACCTCGACTTCGTGGCGGATGACGAGTGATTCGAGCCCTCTGCGGGCTGCAGCGGCAGACATGGCTGCGACCCAGTTGTGCCCGTTCCTTCCGCCACCTGACCTCCCAGAACGTCCTACCCGTTCGAGTGGGCGATTGGTGGCCGCAACGTCATTCTGCTTGGCTTCCAGCAACGTTATCGGCACGGTCAGAAACTTCTCAGGCTCGAACTGGAGGTCCGGACGTCCGGGGCCTGCGCTGATGCCTCGAGGGAAACGTCGTTCAGGATTTGGAAATGTGTAGGTTTCCGCGGCTGCCAGTACTGCTCCTGCTACTCGGGTCGAATGGGCCAAGGTGTATCGCAATGCAAACCGGCCCCCAGCGCCAAAGCCAAAGAGATGGAAGCGCTGTGTCGATGAACCGGTAAGGGACGCTACCTCTTCGAGAATCGAATCGAGAGTGGCGTCTGTAAACGTGCCTAGCACACTGGACTCCCGGCTGGGTCCGAGCCGCTGGTAGTTCGGATGCCGATCTGCCGCGAAGTGAGGTGCGACCAGAATTACTCCATAGCGATCGCAAACTCCCTGGAACGCGATTGCGATTTCCTGGGCGTTTCGCGATGTGTCATGGACCGCGACGAAGACGGGTGCAGAGGCATCGGCATCCACTGGTCGATAGACGAAATAGTCTTGCCCAGAATCGTTCCGGCAAGTCCGATGCAGAACGTCGCCATCGGCGAGAGGTTCGCTCCCGTCGGTCTCCAAGTCCCTTAGTACGGTTGTTTCAGAGGCCAGGTGATTACCCTTCGATCGCGGCAGAATTGACAAGTGGGGCGCCGAATAGGATCTCGAAGACCTTGTCTCCCAATCCACCCCGCAGGATTGATCGTCTGAAGGAATGGTCACAATTCGGGATTTCGATGCAGTTGACTAAGGACTCGAGATGGTGGGCTCCGGCGGATTCCTTCATTGCGGCGACAAAACTGTGAGCACGTTCGACACGATTCGTTCCCTGTTCACGGTCGAGCCGCTCTCCCCTGCGAAGTCCACTCGAGCCCGTGTCGTCCACCCCGACCAGGACCGTCATGGGAACGCACAAGAACTCTTCGGCATCGAATATCAGACCGGGAAGCTTCTTGCTCGGCCGAGTTCCGTACGGAAAACGCCTGTTGGGACTGGGCATCGTGTACCAGCCCGCGGCAGCGAAGACCGCGCTTGCGACCCGATGGGGGTGTGCCATGGCGTACCGATGAGCAAACTGCGCCCCGCCGGAGAAGCCAAAGAGATAGAACTGCTCCGCCGCCCATCCCGAAACTTGTGCGACGTCGGCGAGGATCATGTTCAGGGCAAGATCCGCGCGCTTGCCCTGTCCTATCCGCCCCAGGCGTTGATAGTCGCGGTGCTGCTCTTCGGAAAAGAAGGGTACGACGAGAATCGTACCGTACATCTCGCTATAGGCGGAAAGCAACCTTGCGTGTTCATGCGCGTTTCGGGAAACGCCGTGCACCGAGACGACGAGCGGCGGCTCGGCTCCTGCCGAACTCGGCGTGTAGAGCAGGTACTCCTGCCCTGGATCCGCCTGCAGAATTCGATGCAGGAGGCGGTTCTTCTGTGGCCTCGCGCTCCGAGCCACCTGGAACTCACCCTGCGATGGCACCTGCGCTCCCAGCGTCTACCTCCTGTTCATCGATCCAGGCGAGAATGCCGCGGGCCACAGCAGCCTCTGCCAGTTCCTCTCGGCTGTACGTCGGTAGTCCCGTCGCGGTCGTGGCCTCCTCACACTGAAGTGGCCCTGCGGTGAGGACTCCCGACAAGCCCACTACGGGTAGATCGTATTCCCTCAACCGATTGACTCCCGCTACCGCACCCATCGAATCGCGTGCAGTAAAGAGAACCGCGCTCGTGACCGCCCTGAACACCTCTGACTGGAGCAACGCAGCCGTTTCGTCCTGCAACAGGCCGTCCGCCACCTCGAGAATGATCGCGTCGACACCGGACTTTGCCAAGTGTGCGACAAGCGTATGGCAGACCCGCTCGACATCCTTCGCCTCTAACCGGTAGGTCGAAGTGTATCCGGCATCGGTGAAGTCGAGCACCGGATCGGCACCTGCATCCTTCAATAGCCATGTGTCTCCGCCGGCGCCGGTGCCGGTTACCTTCGCGTAGCCGACTCGTTGACCGGCTTCGACCATCCCGCGTACCAGAAATGCAGCTGCGTCGGTCTTTCCAGCATCCATCGCCGTGCCCACGACTGCGATTGTCGGAGGCCATCGGTTGGTGAAGCACGTGACTTCTTCAAGGGCATATTCCTGAAGATTGACACGCTTCCCGTCCGGTCGAAATAGCACTCCAACCGGTGTGATTTCTGTTGGCCCGCGCGAGATGCGATTGTGCCACGAGAGTGCTTTCCCTGCGACGCCACCACCGGCGACGAGTTGGCACGGACCTAGCGTTCTTGGGACGATTGCTTCGAACTGGCTGGATGCATAGCGGTTTCCATACGCGACCACGATCTCATCACCCGAAAACAGACTCTTCCTCCGTCCACATCGCAGCTGAAGGCCACGGTGATGGCCGAGAACATCCACACGAGCGAGCACCAAGTCTCCTGCGCGGGGTGTCATCTTCTTGTTGTAGATCTGGTAAGTCTCGTTGCGTGGAACCCGTCGCGTCGTGAACGCCCACGCCGCATTGCAAAGCCTCTCCTCCGTAAACAGTGACTCTCCAGGTGAACGGTCCTGTTTGCTACCCCGAATAGGTGAATTGATCATTAGGCGACCCGTCTCCGTCAAGTACTGCTTCTCAGTGCGTTGCTGATGGCATTGCTACAGCGGCTAGCCCGGCCATTGTTGCAAATGCAAACGCGATTCGTAGTGAACACTACCACAACAGAACAGCCGAGTTCGCCCACTTGCGTCGGGCTCGATTGCAAGCGACGGCACCACGCCGTGCGCAACGCACTACTGTCGATCTGAAATGCGTTGCAGAGACTTGGTGATAGAGTAAGTGTTGCGCAATGGAGATCGCCGTGTGCGGGAGCTATGCGGCAGACACAATCGTGGCGCGTCCTGTTGCATG
>JAAELY010000246.1 GCA_024226335.1 bacterium | reverse complement strand
CTGGTGCGCGGAGAACACGGTCCCGTGTGCGTAGGGAAAGAGGAGCGAGGAGCGCAGAAGGTGCGGGACCTGGGCCATCATGCCCTGAGGCGAAACCAGACTCATGAGCATGGCATCGCGCAGGTGCGTGGCACTGTTCAGGTTGCGGCCATAGGTACTAGCCGGGTTCGCACCCAGCATCGTGAACGAGGCATCGCCTTCGACGACCGCGCCCATTGCCGTCGCCACGTCGTCGTTGTGGCGCAGGGCCTGCATCAACTCGAGCGTGTTGCCGAAGTGCTGGTGCTGGAGTGAGTGCACGAGCTCGTGGATCACCGTGGAATCCTCGGTGGCCGTGCGACTGTCGTCCATTTCCTCGAGAACGAACATGGTGCGACGACGCGTGCTGTACAGACCTGCAATTTCCGATTCGTAAAGGGACTGCATGGTGCGAAGCAGATCGATTTCGGGCGGCAGAAAGCCCAGGGCTGCGTAGGCATCGCGGTATTTTTCCATGAACTCGGGCGTGATCGAGGCTTCGAGCTCGCCGCGCACGACCTCTGCGATGTCTTCCGAATTCAGGCGTTCAAATCGCACGGGCTGCACGAAATCCAGTTCGCGCAGCTGCACCGCCTGTTGCTTCCAGCGCGTGACCTCCGAGCTATCGCGTTCCGGAGCTAGTGCGATGCAGGCCGCGCTCAACGCGAGGGCGGTGAGTACGGACAGGGCGGGACGCGCGAGTTTCAGCTTGTCCATTCGCTTCGGTGCACGATCGGCAGGCGTCGTCCGGTGCCGAAGGCCTTTCCGCTGACGCGCAGCACGATCGGCGCCTGGCGGCGCTTG
>JAAELY010000245.1 GCA_024226335.1 bacterium | reverse complement strand
TCTTCTTCGGATTCTCTCGGGAGTTCGGCAGGCGGCGGATCACCTCTCCTCACCAGGATCGAGAGTGGGGCGGCGCTGGATCTCGAGATCGCCACCGTACCTCTCGCCGAGCTTCCGTGAGTCTGAAGGCCTCGGGTGGGTGCTGTTGTACCTGGCACTGCTCTATCTAGAGTGCCCCTTGGGGTGTGGTTTCCATACTGATCAAGCAGCGCGTACGGCTCTACTGAGTGGGCGTAGAGTGAGTTCTATCGCGGACCCCCATCGATCGCTGAGGGCGAGCGCTCGCAACTGTACGATGTGCTGCCCCGTTTCCTCCTTCCACCGGGCGCCACAGCGCTTGAGCCGGAGCTCGAAGAGGCTCTTGCAGGTCGCCTCGACGTTGCCGCTTCCGATAGGAAGGCCAAGTTTCCGGGCCCGCGCATAGTTCATCCGATCTGCCTCTTTGCCGTGATTCTGGAGATACGAAATCGCCGCATGAACGGGGTTGTTGTCGGTGACACCTTCATCCATTCCCGATGCGATCAATTCTTCGAGGATCTCGATGGCACCGTTGTCTCGGTTGAGGAGCCTCAGCTTCCAGCGCTTCACTGTTTCCTCTTCCGTGTCTGCCTCGGCGATGACCTTGGCGGCGGCGCTGAGCTTTGAGACGAGGTGCGGATAGTCGACGAGCTGCTCGATGTTTTCCCCGAACTTCTCACTCGTGAACCCATCCTCCAACAGATTCCACATTTCTGGCGCTCCGTCGCAAAGGAGCTGGATCCTCAGACCCGAGCGCTTACTCCTCAGCGTAGCCACATCGGCAACCAGGCGATTGCGTAACCCAATGATGTCCCCCTCGGGCATGCAGCCGTAGCGGATCGTATGAAGCGCTGCTCCGGTCGCGTCGTGAAGGGTCACGGTCCCGCAGTAGGCCATGCGGAAGTTCCGTTCGATCGGCCGCTGCGGTGCTCCCTTCTTGGGGCGACCAACCGGCCGAGGCAGAGGCTCTTCCATGGGTATACTGACTCGATCGAGAGAAATGCTGATCGAGCTCGCCTCTTCGGGCACCTCGTAGGCGTCGATCAAGGCATCCTCGATGTCCTCTCGATCGGCCACCGCGAGTGCCCCGACCAGGTGCGCCACCTTCTCGAAGCTCGAGCGCGAGTAGGGCAGCCGCCCAGACTCGCGCGCGCTTGCCTCCGCTTCACGCGATGTCCCTTGCTGCACCGCGTGGGCCATGGCCCGCGCTGCTTTCGGCAGCCAGCCGTCGCCCACGACTCCCGCCCGCAAGCTCACCGCGTCCACCACCCTTCCTCCAGGCTGGCCCCCGCGTTGGCTCGATTGACGGTACAACGACCGCTCGATTGATACCGATCCGGCCATGGTGTGGTACGGCGCATCGCAGCGTCCCACCCGGTTGTAGCGAATGCCACCGATCACCACGCTCGGAACGTCGATGTCCAGCGACTGAAGGATCGCGCGGTGACTCTCCCGTTCGATCGTGGCAGCCTCCTCAGAGATCGTACGCTCCACCTCCGCATAGTCGACGGATTTGCCTCCACCCGCCCGAGCGAGGGTCTTCTTCATCGTCTCCAGAGCGGACGCCATCGCCTCTCCGGCACCTCTTAGCTCCTCAGGGACCTCGATCACGAATTTTGCCATGGATCTTCCTCGCCAGTCGGCGACATTGCCGCATCCATGTCTACCAGAACTAGGGAGAAATGTCCAGCATGGAAACCACACCCTCTACGAAAGGAAGCCGCAGACGCAGTGTCCCCGTAGCTTCAGAACTGGGGTCATCGCGCTCCCACTTCCGTATCGTACGAACAAGAACTGGATCTTTCATTTCAGCACACATTCCTCCGAGTCTAGCAGTCCGTCGAGCAGAGGCAGCCCCG
>JAAELY010000244.1 GCA_024226335.1 bacterium | reverse complement strand
GCGAAGTCCAGATGCAATCCGGCCAGAGTGAAAAACACACACAGGATCGCAGGCTCGAAGTTTTCGAAGACCGAATCGACCAATCGATCGCGCGACGGATTGAGATTGGTCTGAACCACCCCGAGGGCCATGCAGGCCAGAAGGGGCGAGAACCCCAGATGCGAGGCGAGACCGAAGGTGAGCAGAATCGAAACGGCCGAAACGGTTGCGAGCCGATCGGATCTCACCACGCGCAGGGTCAGCGTCTGCGTCAGCCATGCAGCAGCGCCTCCCAACAAGAGTGCAGCACCGAGTCGTGCACCCACATCGAGAAACACCCCGCCCATGCTGCCGATCGGGCTCCCAGAGGCCAGCTCCCCCGTGGCCAGCACGCTTCCCGCTCCTCGCGCAACCTCGAACAGGAAGATGCACGCCATATTGTTGATGGCGACTGCGGCGACCACGGTCTTGACGAACACGCCGGTCGCTCGGGTCTCGCGCACGAGCGCCACGATCGTTGCCGGTGCCGTCGACACCGCCAGAGCCGCAAACAGCATGCCGGTCGTCAGCGAAAGATCGCCCAGTCCGTAGAGCACTCCACCTACGAGGATCGGTGTGATCGTCGCCTCAGCGATCAATAGATAGAAGAGTCGCTTTCCGGCATTGCGCAGCCGCCCCAGATTCAGGTGCGCGCCGACGGTCACGCCGATCAGCGCGAGTGCGAAGTGGGTGAGCGGTTGAAGCGCCTCGACGGCCTCTCGTTCGAACAGTCCGAGACCCGCCTGTCCGAGCAACACACCGGCGACGATCTGGCCGGAAATGCTCGGCAGGCGCAGGCGTTTCGCGGCGGCGCCCAGAGACATCCCGGCCACCAGAACGACGGCTAGTACCAGAAGCGGATCGGTCGGATTGAACACGTTCACAATCTAGCCCGCATTTCTCAGCACGGTGCTACTGCGGCGGCACATCTCCGTATTCCCGCGAGAGAAATTTCGGTCGTTCTCAGACCTGGGTTGCGGGCTGGCTCGCGATCTCCGAGGTCGAATCCGGGCCTCTTCTGAAGAAGCGCTTTGACGCCTGCTCGAAGTCGCGCAGGATCAGGTACAGGGAGGGCACGACCAGCAGGCTGATCACTGTCGCGAACAATGCGCCGAATGCCAGGGAGATCGCCATCGGAATCAGGAACTGCGCCTGCATGCTGCGCTCGAGCATCAGCGGCGTCAGCCCTGCAAAGGTGGTCAGAGAAGTGAGGACGATCGGACGGAAACGGGCGACACCGGCACGGGTCACCGCGTCCGCGAGCGCTACGCCCTCCGCCCGGCGTTGATTCACGTAGTGGACCAGGACCAGACTATCGTTCACAACGACGCCGGAGAGCGCAACGATCCCGACGATCGACATGAAGGCGAGATCGCGCCCCATGAGCAGATGCCCCCCGATCGCGCCGACGAGTCCGAACGGAATCACACTCATGATGACCAGGGGTTGCGCATAGGATCGCAGGGGGATCGCCAGAAGTGCGAAGATCGCCATCAGCGCAATCACGTAGGCATTGAGCAGCCCGGCGAAAGACCGCGACTGCTCGCGCTGGGCACCTTCGAGTCCGTAGGAGACCGATGGATAGTCGGCCAGGATCAGTGGCAGGGCGGATTGCTTCACGCTCGCCAGGACTTCGTTCTCCGTCGTGATGCTGCGATCGACGTCCGCAGTCACATTGACCACGCGTTGGCGATCCGTGCGCCGGATGGCGGCAAAGCCTCGACCCAACCGCGCGTCGGCCACCGTCGAGAACGGTACTTCGGTTCCGTCGGGCGTTCGGATGCGCGTGTTCTCCAGATCCCCCAGCGAGCGCCGTTGATGCTCGGGATAGCGGACCATGACGCGAATATCGTCGCGTCCCCGCTGGATTCGCTGCGCCTCTTCGCCGTAGAACGCCTGCCGAACCTGCCGCGCCAGGTCGCGCATGGTCAAACCGAGCGGCTCCGCCGACGGGTGGATCGCCAGTTTTACTTCCTGTTTACCGGCTCGGAATGAGTCGGCGATATCGATCACGCCCGGATAGCCTGCGAGAACCTCCTTCATACGATCGGCCGCCGCTTGCAGATCGTCGACGTTGGTGCCCTGGAACTGGATATTGATGGCCTCCCCTACCGAGAACAGCTCAGAGGCAAACGCGAGTTCGACTGCGTCCGGAATACCACCGGTCAACTCGCGCCAGTGCCTGGCGACTTCGCTCGTACTGATCTCCCGTTGTTCAGACGGCAGGAGTTCGAGAACGACCTCCGCGAGGTGTGAGCCCGACGATGCTGACGATGCTCCACCGGATGCTGGGCTGGAAGCCTGGCCGGCTCGGAGCGGCTGCGAACCGACGGTAGAGAGGACGTGCCTGATGATCGATCCACCCGCGGGGGCGTACTCGGGATCGAGCCTCTCGCGCAGGGCCCCGGCCGCGTGCACCAGTAGATTCGTCGCCTCTTCGGTGACCTCGACCGGTGTTCCCTGGGGCATGGTCAAGCGCGCAGCCAGGTGTGTCGCCTCGATTGGAGGAAAGAAGCTGAATGCGATGCGCCCGCCCGCGAGAACACCGATCGTGAGTGCGAGCATTCCCACGCTCGCGGCCCACGCGGTGTAACGCCAATCCAGAACGCGGACCAGGAAGGGCCGATACCAGTGCTGGGCCACGTGAGTCATGCCGCCTGCGAAGAAATCCTGGAACCGCCGCCAGCG
>JAAELY010000243.1 GCA_024226335.1 bacterium | reverse complement strand
GCCTGCCCCCTGATTCAGTCGAATAGGATCACAGTTGTCTCGACGGGCCATCGAGGACCAACGCCCCGATCTGCCACAGTCACACTTTCGGGGACACATGCCCACATTCACTCGCCGGAACAATCGGGATCTACGGTTGAGCCCGTCTCAGGATTCGCGCTAGACGACGGGCTCAAAGTCCAGCGTGTAACTGCCGTCGTTCTTTGCTGCCTGAAGAACACGAATCTCCGGTTCCGCCACATCGCACCACTCGAGTGATCGACGTCAACCACTATTGCCGGAGTACGACAACTATTTCTGCCGGTGTATTGGGTTCCCCCATCGTCTGACCTGAGGGAACGGTCACCGGAGGTGGCCATCACCTCCGGTTGTTCTTCTTGGTTGCCCTCTGTTTCTTTGATGCGGGCTTCTTCGCTTCTTCCTGAGCCACTGCGGTGCGGTAGCTCGGTACGTCGAACTCGGTGATCACCGAGTGGTGGACGATCCGATCGATCGCGGCAGCGGTGGCCATCGGGTTTTGGAAGATCTCTTCCCATTGACTGAACACCATGTTGCTCGTGATGATGATGGAGCGGCGTTCGTAGCGCTCAGCGATGAGGGTGAAGAGCACCTCCGCTTCGTCGGCCCTTTGCTTCAGGTAGCCGAGGTCGTCGAGGATCAGGACGTCGAAGCGATCGAGCTTGCGCAGGGCCCTTGGGAGCTCGAGGTCACGCTTGGCTGCGAGCAAGTCCTGAACGAGCTGGTAGGTCGGGACGAAGTGAACCGAGTGCCCCACCTCGATGAGCCGGTCAGCCAGTGCCGCCATGGCGTGGGTCTTACCCGTGCCGGGTAGGCCGAACGCAAGAACGTTCGTGGCCTGATCCACGAAGCTGCCCGTGGCGAGTTCCTCGAGCTGTTGTTGCAGCTTCACCGGGAAGCGATTCAAGTCGAGTTCTTCCCAGACCTTGCCCGCCGGAAGCTTGGCAGCCCGGCGCATGCGTTCGACGCGACGTTGGCGACGATCACTCGCTTCAAGTTCCATGACAGCCAGCAGCGTCTCGAGTGCAGGGCCGTGCTCGGCAGTCTGGAAGCGCGCTACAACCTCAGCTCCGACGGTAGGAAGACGGAACTCGCGGCACAGAGCCTCGATACGTTCGTGTCCGGACATCGTCATCGGATCGCCCCCACGAGCAACGCATCGTATGCGGCCAGGTCGGGAACCACGGGCGTTTCGAGCTCTGGGACCTCGGGCTTGACCGGGGCCGCAAGATCGCGGACTGCCACGTAGTCGAACGGAAGCCTGCGATCCAAGAGTGTGTGGAGAGCTTCCTCAACGCTGGACTCCATCGTGCTCGCTGCAAGATGAAGCGTTCGTACATACTCGATATCTGCGCGCTCGCCCTTGAAGCGAACGAGTGCATCGTAGGCACGGCGGAAGGTGGTCGTCGGGAACAACTCTTCGCGGAAGCGGTAGCGTGCGAAGGCACCCGGCTTGCGGACGAGCGACCAGATCACGTGCCGGTAGTCGACCCGGTGGTTGTCGCCTCCGCGAAGCCGCGGCATCCGTTCTACGAACTGGCCTCGGTAATGGATCTCCACCTCGTTCGCGAACTGGCGCGCTTCAACTTCATGGCCTCGCAGCCGCGAAGGCACCGAGTAGGTCTTGTTTGAGAGACGGATCGTGCTCCACTTGTGGACCTTCAAGCGATAGGACGTATAGGCCGGGAGACGACGCGCAGGGAGCGCACGGAGATGAGCGCGCTCCTCTTCGATCTTGTTCTTCGCGCGGCGGTTGAGTTGAGCGACAGCCTCTTGAACGAACTGCTCGTAGTCCGGGACCGAGTTGAAGTCGCGACTGCCACGGATGACCAGGGCTTGTCGAAGTGCAGACTTCAATCGCCGATGTGCTTGCTCTGCGACACCGTTCTCATGCGATCGCCCCGGATGGATACGCGTCGATCGAAGTCCGTAGTAGCCAAGCAGGAGCGCGAAGCGCTCGGTGAGGGCACGCCCACCACTGCGCTTCAGTTCGTGGGTCGCCGCCGAGAGGTTGTCGCTGCGGATCACTTCGGGCGCTCCGCCCAGCCCCCACAGCGCGCCCTGCACCCCGTCCATCAGTGCCTCATACGTCTCGCCCGAAGCCAAGCACACCCAACGCCACCCACTGAACGAGAGGACGAACTCGAAGAGAAGGTGCGGGAAGAGAGCGCCAGCGATCGTCACACCGAGTTCTGTTGCGTGCGTGAAGTCGATCTGTGCCTCACGTCCAGGCGGATGAACTTGCTCGAAGAAGACCTCGCGATCGGGTCCGTGAACTGCACGCCAGTCTCGGATCCGGCGCTGAAGCGTGCGGAGTTGGCCCGCACCGAACTGGCCCGGATGGCGTTGCTCGAGGAGTTCCAAGATCGTCGGACCTTCAAGAACACGGTCGTCGTCCCGCACAAGCAGAGGTTCGATATCCGACTTCCAGACTGCCTCGAAGGGATCCTTACGCGTTCGCCAGTTTCGCCTCTTCTTCGCCTGCGAGGGCAGCGGCCCTTGCTCCCACGCTCTTGCCGTCCGAACACTCATCCCTGCGGCCGCTGCCGCGGCCTCCTGGCTCTTCCCATCCATACGCTTCCGCCTCAACAACTCCACCTGCTCGTCCGTCACCATCCACGCCACCCCCAACCCGGAGGGTGAGGCAGCGACAACTACGGCGACAGAGACGAACCGGCAGTTCTAGTTGTCGTCGACCGGCAGAAGTAATTGTCGTCGATCACCCGTAGATCAAACGTGTGAGGTTCTGGCGGCTTCCACGGTTCGAACTCCATGCGCATGGCGAACTCAACGATGACGTTGGCATCGAGTGCGTCAGTCTTCGACCTGCG
>JAAELY010000242.1 GCA_024226335.1 bacterium | reverse complement strand
GCGCGGTGCCTTCACCGGGGCGATCGAGGCTCGACCGGGACGCTTCCGCGAAGCCCGCGGCGGAACCGTCTTCCTGGACGAGATCGGCGACATGCCCCTGGAGCTGCAGGCGAAGCTGCTCCGCGTGCTCCAGAGTGGAGAGGTCACGTCGGTGGGGGGACGGCACCCGGAGCAGGTCGACGCGCGCATCCTGGCGGCGACCAACAGGGACCTTATAAGGCGTCAATTAGCTTTCCCGTCTGAGCGTCAATTAGAACGACCGGGGGAGGGCGTGCTAGCAGGTCTGTTGTTTCGTGTGAGCGACAATTAGAACGGCCGTGCTTATGACTGCTAGCAATGATAGCTATCGGTTTCGCGGCGATTGGAATTCCCGTAACCGATCATGATGTGGCAGGCTATCGCAAGCTCTTACACAAAGGAGGCTTGCGATGCTCAAGGACGAAAAGGCCGGCAGGATGTTCTCGATGCTTCACCGCGGACATCCCGTGGCACAGATTGCACGGAGGCTTGAGATGGGCGAAAGAACAATCAGGAAGTACCGCGATAGCGGCATACTTCCCAGCCAACAGGAGCGGCAACCACGCAGCTATCGGACTCGGGAAGACCCCCTCGATCCGTATTGGCCGGAGATCGAGAAACTCTTGGAAGAGGACCACCGGCTGAGACCCTTTGCCTTGCTCGATTGGCTGAAGCAGAAATACAATCCGCCGGCCGGTGGCCAAGGCGAACTGCGGGTCACCGATTCGATTCGACGGACGTTGGAGCGGCGAGTTCAGCAATGGAAGCTGCAGCACGGGGTGCAACAAGAAGTCCACTTCCCCCAGGTTCATCATCCGGGCGACGTGATCGCTTTCGACTTCGT
>JAAELY010000241.1 GCA_024226335.1 bacterium | reverse complement strand
TCGCGCGCTCAGGTGGTGCGCACGGTGACCGGCCAACGGAAGGAACCCAATGGAGTGTTCCGAGCCTCGATCGACCCCAAGAGGCACCCCGAATCGCTAAATGAACCGGCAGCCAGAATAGAAAAAGCCCCCGAAATCTCAGCGATTCCGGGGGCTTACATTGGTAGCGGGGAAGGGATTCGAACCCTTGACCTTCGGGTTATGAGCCCGACGAGCTACCGGACTGCTCCACCCCGCAACAAGACGGTGGCGGACTGTATTGGGCAGACCCGTCGCTGTCAAATCTGAACCGGTTCCAGGGCGAATTGCGCCCGCTGAATCGGGACTGGCGGAGAGCTCGAAACGCTCATCTGCGCAGGTAAAACGGGAAACGGAGCTGAATCCCGAAACCGGTGTTCCAGAATCCAGATCCAGGCTCCAGAATCCAGAATCCCGGCGAAGGATCAGATAGCTGGCTGGCCCCACCCACAGTCGGGGGCCAGCCAGCTCGATCACATCCCGACCTATAGGCCTATCCGGACCATGGGCCCGTCGTAGACTGGTCGATCGATGGATCTAAAAAGGCAGGAGCCGGCGCAGGCCGCGGCCGGCCGCTTTTACGGCTCGGACGGGTGCAGTCACCATGCGGCGCGCGATGCCCGGCTTTTCGGGCTGGGGCGCGGTGCTGAACTCGGACTTCGGGCCGATGTCTCCGGTGGTGTCGAGCTCGGCGACCAGGGCCGAGAACTCGCCGTCCGGAAGCACGCCTTCGATCTGGGCGTCTTCGGAGGAAACGGCCGCTACGTAGCGCCCGTCGTGCAACATGCCGATCTGCCAGAGCGCTTCGGCCAGCGGCAGGTCTCCCAGATCAGGTGCGTCGATGACGGCCTGGTTGCCTTCGAGGCTTCCACGGATGCGCGTGTCGATCTCGCCGTTGCCGGTCGTGTCGATGCGCAACACCGGAATCAGTGCGCTGTCTGTATCTGCGAAGGCCAGCAGGTCGGGGCCGACTTCGAAACTCAGCGCGGCGTTCTCGCCGGTAGTTGCGTGAATCTTGCCGAGTCCGACGATTCCCGCGGGCTCTTCGCTCTGGATCTGGGCGTTGGCGGCCGGTGCCACGGCGGCGATCGCCGGAGCTGTTTCGGTTCGCGAACTGGAAGCAGGTATGGCAGTTGCCGCGCGTGTCCTGGTTGCGCTGCTTCCGTGGTCATTGCGCTCGTTGAGGCCGCTGAATGCAGCAGCGGTTCCGAGCACGAGGCCGAAGCCTATGCCGATATAGATATTTTTGTTCATTTCGTAACCCCCTGTATGGGGCGTGTGGCCTGTCTTCGCCGCTTGGTGACGCTCTTCATGCGCGCGAAACTCGAACTGCGTGCTCGAGCGCGTGTAGGCGGATGCTATGTGCCGCGTGCGCGCTCACGTTATCGCGAATTGAAATTTTCTTTTGCGAATCTGCGACGCTGTCTCGTTGCTCGGCGATACGCGGACCGGCGGCAGGAGTCCTTCCAACTCGACGCCGGACCACGCGTCTTGCGCGAAGCGTCTGCGCGGCTCGGGCGTTGCTTCCAGGCCCGGGCTCGCGCATTGGGCGGGTTCGCAAATTGCTGATAAGTCGGCGTGGTATAAGCGTTTAGCTGCGAGTTCGTGAGTGCGCACAGTGACACCTTCGGGGGCGTGGAAGCCACTCTCACCATGAAGAAGTTCCACTTTTGGGGGAATCATGAAGTCGCTAAGGGCCGTTGCTATCGCTTTGTTGTTGTCGGTACCGGGTGCCGCTGCAGCCGACTACTACTACGAATTCGAAACCGATGAAGGCGTCATGTCGTACACCGACAGCCTGCGTCGGGTGCCGAGCAAGTACCGCGAGAGCGCAGAGCGCCACGAGGAACGAGGGCTCATCGATTACGATCGCGCGACGATCGTGGAGAAGGGCGCGTCGACCGTCTCTGGCAAGAATCTGTTTGGCGACGAACTGGCCTCGACCGGCGATCAGGGTATCGACTGGTCCACAGTCAATCGTCCGATGCCCGAAGACACGGACCGTTCGGACAGCGAGCCCCGCGTGAACATCGAAATGGGCGATGGGGTTCGACTCGATATCGATACGAATGACGGTCCCATCTTCGTAGAGCGTCGACAGTACAAGGATGCCAACGGCGACTTCATCGTCAATCGCAGTGGCGTCAACACCGAGCACACCGTGATACGCCAGGGCGACAACGACCTTGTCTACATCGAAGACCGGCACATCAACCGCCGGTAAGAACTGCGCTCGCGCCTACTGGTCTACAGGTCTACAGGCCTACAGGTCTACTGGCCGCCGGAAGAAACTCCGCTATCGATTTTGCTGAACGCTTTCAGATCGGGCGTGATCATCCATGCGCCCGTTTCCCGGTCGTAGGCCCATTTCTGGATCTCGTGCATGCGCCGCTCCTGGATCGCGGGCGGTCGGAATAGCTCGTAGCTGACCTTCACCTCCGCGCGACTGCGCTCGGCTTCGGCGAGATCCACGCTCACGACTTCGACTGACGTGAAGTGGAACGGACGCTTCGAATCCTTAAACAGCTCCATGAACGCCGGGCGCAGTTCCGGAACCACCCGCGCCCCGGCCTCCGTCAAACGACCCCAGCGCAGATCCAGCACATAGGCCTCCGCACTTTCGCGGATGACCTCTTTGCGCTTTCCCGCCAGGAGATAATCCGGGTTCAGGGTGCCGCAACCACTGGCCAGCAGGCCCGCGATGGCGAGCAGGGCGGGCAGGACTGCGAAGCGATGCCCCAAGACGCGCGGCCTTGTTGTCGCTAGCGCGTATTTTTCTAGCGGCGCCAGCGGCTGCGTCGGTCTTTCTGCTTCCATATCTGTCAATAGATGCCTCTCTTTCTTCCGCAGCGCCATTCCCACCGACGGGACCAACGGCTCACAAAGTGGCAATCTGAAGCCCAGATGCTCTGCCCCCGAAAAAGGCTTCGCCCGGATCAGGTGGCGAGGGCGGGGAGCATGGGAGATTTTCCTTGGCCGATCGAGACAGAGTGCTGCTCGGAATCGACATAGGCGGTTCGAAGACGGTCGTCGTATTGGGGCGAGCCGATGGCGAGATCCTCGCCGAATCGCGTCTCGATGACTGGAGCACGGGCAATAGCGACAAAGACGTGGATCTGATCATCGAGCACGGAAGCGTGCTCTTGCGCGGGTGTGGGATCGAAGCCAGCGATTTGCAGGGCGTCGGCATCAGCGCGCCCGGTCCCCTCAATCCCAAGAAGGGCACCATCGTCGATGCGCCGAATCTGCCCGGCTGGCACGATGTTCCGATCGTCGAACGCCTGTACGAAGCTTTCCACATTCCGATTGTCCTGGAAAACGATGCGAACGCGGCGGCCCTGGCGGAATGGCGTTACGGCGCGGGGCAGGGCACGCGCAACTTCGCCTTCTTGACCATGAGCACCGGCATCGGCGGCGGTTTCGTGATCGACGGTCATCTGCACCGCGGCGGGCGCTTTGCCGCCGGCGAGATCGGCCATATGCCGATCGTTCCGAACGGACGCAAATGCCGTTGCGGGCTGATGGGTTGCCTGGAGGCCTATGCCGGTGGCTGGGCGATTGCCGAGCGCGTGCGCGAAGATCTTCTGTGCGGCGAACGCAGCAATATCCTGGATTTCGCGGGCGGTGACCCGAAGGACATCCAGGCCAGGCACTGGGTCGAGGCGATTCGCGAAGGCGACCGCTACGCGCTCGCTCTCAAAGAAGAGTTCATCGACTGCGTGGCGCAGGGCCTGGCCATCGTGATGATGGCCATGGACCCCGAAGTGATCGCGCTGGGCACGATCGTGCAGCACAACACAGATCTCTTCATCGACGAGCTCTACCAGGCGCTCGAACCGCGCATCTGGGAGGTGCAACGCGATGTGCGCCTGGAGCCCGCCAAGCTGGGACCGCGGCTGCCGTCCTACGCCGCGCTATCGGTGGCCGCGATCGAACCGATCGAGCTGAGGTAGACTCGCGCGGGGAGGCCTGCGCTTGAAACTCATCTCGGATCCACACAAGATCGACCCGAACTGGCTGACCGAAGCCCTGCACCAGTCCGGAGCTCTGCCTGACGGCCGCGTACTCAGTGCCCCCTGGAAACAGATCGGCACGGGCAAGATGGGCGACAATGTGCGCTTCGAGCTCGAGTACGAGGGAGCACCCGACAGCGCCCCGCGCAGCGTCGTGGCCAAACTGCCCGCGACCGACCCGACCAGTCGCGCCAACGCAGCAGGAAACGGCAGCTACTGGAAGGAAGTCTGTTTCTACCGCGAACTGGCCAGCCGACTCCCGATCCGCACCCCGCACTGTCACTGCGCGCTGATCGATTCCACCAACACCGACTTCATCATCCTGATGGAGGACATGAGTCCTTCCGAGCCGGGGGATCAGATCGAGGGCTGTAGCGTTCAGACCGCCGAACTCGCGCTGCGCGAGGTCGCGAAACTGCACGGACCGCTGTGGAATCGCGACGAAGTGGCCCAGCTCGAATGGGTGTCCCAGGGCATCGAACAGGAATCGATGATCGTGCAGATCATGCTCTCGCAGCACTGGTGGCCCGGCATTCTGGAGCGCTTCGGCGAACACATGAGCCCGGAGCAGAGTGCACTGGGGGAGCGCTTCGTGAACTCTTATTCGACCTGGGCGCAGAGCTACGACGGACCGCGCACGCTGGTGCACGTGGACTACCGGCTCGAGAACGTCCTGCTGGCCGGAGACTCCGACGGGGTTCCGATCTCGGTGGTCGACTGGGGCAGTCCCGCGCGCTCCGGTGCGCTGACCGACGTGTCGTACTTCCTGGGCGCCGGGCTGCTCACCGAACAGCGCCGCGAGCACGAGCGCGCCCTGGTCGAGGCGTACCGCCAGGAACTTCAGGGTTTCGGGGTGTCGCTCTCCGCCGAGGAAGCCTGGAACCAGTACCGCCGCTACGCTTTGCACGGGGTGCTGATCACCGTTGCGGGCGCGATGATGAGCGGTGCGGATCCGCGTGGCGATCGCATGTTCATTGCGATGATCCAGCGCCATCTGCAACACGCACTCGATCTGGACTCGGCGGAGTTCCTGCCGAACGCGTAGATTCCAGTCGCGGTCTTCGAATGGACTTCAACCGATTGAAAAGGGCGGGTGCTATCGATGCAGACGATGAATGAACTGGGCTTCTACACCCTGGCGGGACAGCCGAAGTCCCCTCGCGACCTGATCGAAGAAGTGCAACAGGCCGAAGAGATGGGCATCGGCTCCGCGTTCATCTCCGAACGCTTCAACATCAAGGAAGCCGCGACTCTATCGGGAGCCGCAGGGGCGGTGTCGTCGAAAATCGGCATCGCGACCGCCGCGACCAACCACAACACCCGTCACCCGATCGTGACGGCCGCCTGGGCCACCACGATGCACCGGCTCACGGGCGGCCGCTTTTCCCTGGGTCTGGGGCGCGGCATCGCACCGATGTTCGACGCCTTTGGTATTCCGCACATCAAGACCGCGGAGATCGAAGACTTCGTCGGATTGATGCGACGTCTATGGCGCGGCGAGGTGGTCGCGGGCCACGACGGACCCGCCGGGAAATTTCCGGTCCTGGTGCTCGATCCCGATTTCGACGAGCAGATCCCGCTGACCTTCACCGCCTTCGGTCCCAATTCCCTGGCGCTGGGGGGGCGCGCATTCGACGCGGTCGTGCTGCACACCTTCTTCAGCGACGAGACACTCGAGCGCTGCGTGCGCGCAGTCAAGAACGCCGCTGAGCGCGCCGGTCGCGATCCCTCGCTGGTGCGCGTCTGGTCGTGCTTCGCGACGATCGGAGATCATCTTCCCTACGAACTGCGCCTGAAGAAGACCGTGGGGCGGCTCGCGACTTATCTACAGGGGTACGGCGATCTGATGGTCAAGACGAACAACTGGGATCCCGCCGTACTCGAACGCTTTCGCGCCGATCCTTTCGTGGCCGGCTTCCGCGGGGCACTCGACGCGAAGGGCACGACCGAAGACCTGGAGCGAGTCGCCGAACTCCTGCCCGACGAATGGCTCGCGCCCGCGGCAACCGGCAGTCCGGAGCAGTGCGTGAAGGCGATCGAGGGGCAGTTCGCTCTGGGCGCCGACGGCGTGATCCTGCACGGAGCCAGTCCGGCTGAACTGGCGCCGATCGTCAGCGCGTATCGCCAGCGGCGACCCGAAGGCCGCTTCGATCATCTGTGCGCGAACCCCGCCGCGAGCGTTCAGGCTCGGTAGTTCTTGCGCCAGGCTTCCGCCCAGCTCGCGAAGTGGTCGGCTGCGATCGCCTCGCGCATCTGCTGCATCAGATCCATGTAGAACGCCAGATTGTGCAAGCTGAGCAGGCGCGCCCCGAGCGCTTCGCCCGAGTGCACCAGGTGGCGCAGGTACGCGCGCGTGTACTGCGTGCACACAGGACAGCCACAATCCGTGCTGATCGGTTCGGGATCGTCTTTGAAGCGCGCGTTGCGCAGGTTGAGCGATCCACGCGACGTGAACACCGACCCGTGGCGTCCGTGGCGCGTGGGAATCACGCAATCGAAAAGATCGACGCCCAATTCGACTCCGCCGATCAGGTCTTCGGGGAGTCCCAGGCCCATCAGGTAGCGCGGCGACTCGCTCGGCAGACGCGTCAGTGCGGCCGCGGTCAGCGCGAGTCGCTGCGCGAGGTCTTCGCCCAGGCCGAGTCCGCCGATCGCGAAGGCGTCGAAGCCGAGTTCGGCCGTGCGCTCGGCGCTCTCCGCGCGCAACTCGTCGAAGCCGCCGCCCTGGACGATGCCGAACAGACGCTGATCCTCGCGCGCGTGAACCGCCCGGCAACGCGCCGCCCAGCGCAGGGTGCGCTCGAGCATGTCGCGCGAACTCGTGCGCGCCGCATCACCGGCTTCGGCGGCAATCGGCTCGAACTCGTCGAGCACCACGATCAGGTCCGCACCCAGGTTCTGCTGGATCTCGATACAGCGTTCCGGTGAAAGGAAGTGACGCGAGCCGTCGCGCGGATCGCGAAACTCCACGCCCTTTTCGCTCTTGCGGCACAGATGGTCGAGGGAGTGGATCTGGAAGCCACCGGAATCCGTCAGCATCGGTCCCGACCAGGCCATGAAGCGATGCAAGCCCCCGAGTTCGGCCACGCGTTCGTCGCCGGGTCGCAGGTGCAGGTGGTAGGTATTGGCGAGCACGCCCTGTACGCCCACCGATCGCAACTCATCGGGCGAAATCCCGCGCACTGCGCCGTAGGTGCCCACGGGAAAGAACGCCGGAGTCTTCATGTCGCCGTGCGGCGTGCTCAATACACCCGTGCGCGCGCGACCCGAGACAGCGTGAGCGCGAAACTCCGGCCTCACGAGATCCACATCGCGTCGCCGTAGGAGTAGAAGCGGAAGTTCTTCTCGAGTGCGTGCGCGTAGGCTCCGCGCACCGCGTCTACCCCGCCGAAGGCCATCACCAGCGCCAGTAGCGTGGAACCGGGCAGGTGGAAGTTGGTGATCAGCGAATCGACCGCGCGAAATTCGTGGCCGGGAGTGATGAACAGTCCCGTGCGTCCAGAGCCCGGTTCGCCACCTGTGGATTCGAGTGCGCGTACCACTGTCGTGCCCACCGCGACCACGCGACCGCCGGCCGCACGGGTCTCGCGCAGCGCCTGCGCGGTGGCTTCGGGCACTTCGAAGCGCTCGGGTTCCAGCGTGTGGTCTTCGAGTCGTTCACTGCGCACCGGGCGGAAGGTTCCGGGGCCGACGTGCAGGGTGACCGAGGCCGTGCGCAGACGGGCGGCCAGATCTTCGCTGAAGTGCAGCGAGGCCGTCGGGGCAGCCACGGCTCCGGGTGTGCGTGCGAACACGCTCTGGTAGTCGTTGAGATCGCTCGAAAGCGCTTCGTCGCGCCGGATGTAGGGCGGCAGCGGCGCTTCTCCGATTTCGTTCAGTAGCGCATCCACGTCGCCGATCTGCGCTTCCGGAAAACGCAGGCGGCACACGCCATCGTCACTCACGGCCTCGACGCGGGCTTCGAGTTCGCCAAAACGCAGCGCCAGTCCCGCGCGCAGGCGACCGCCGCAGCGCACGAACGCGATCCAACTGTCATCGGGCCGGCGCTCGATCAGCAGCGCCTCCGCGCGTCCGCCGCTGGCCTTTACACCGCGCAGCTTCGCAGGAATCACACGCGTGTCGTTGATCACCAGAAGATCTCGCGCGTCGAGCAGATCGGGCAGGTCACCGAAACGCCGCTCCTGGAGCTGGCCGGTGTCGCGAGCCATGCACAGCATGCGCGCGGCGTCGCGCGGCTGGACGGGCGCCTGCGCGATGCGCTCGGGTGGAAGCTCGTACTCGAGATCGGCGCGAGCGATCACGGAGCGGTCCAGGGCAGGGCGTCGAGCGCGTTTTCGTCGACCAGTGCATCGTAGGAGAACAGGGCGACACCGGCGGGGGATGCGGCTTCGGCGATTTTGATCTGTGTACGCAGGCGTTCCGGTCGGGAGGTGAACAACCAGCTCCCCAGGCCCAGCCACACGCGCTCGCCGCCCACTCCGCCCGGCAGGGAATTGGCCTGGTAGCGCAGGAGGCGATCGTCGCGCGTGTACGACATCGCCACGGCGAAGTCGAGCCAGTTCTGCTCGAGCCAGTGCCTCCAGTCCTGCATCGCGCTCAGGTAGGCTCGGTCGGCGTACGCGATGACTGCAGCCGAGTGCTCCCAGTGTTCCGGCAGGCGCTCATCCAGACGCCGCACCAGTTCGCCGACGGCCGCGCGACGAAACGCGTCCCAGCGATCGCCGCGCGCAAACTTGCGACCGCTCTCGCTCTCGAAGCGCGTCTTCGATGCCGCGCCGTAGCCGAAGTCCAGGCCGTTGAATCGCGAGCCCGGCGCGATCGGCAGCGCCATCGGGTGGCGGATGAAATCCAGGTGCAGGCCGTCCAGGTTCGGCGCCACGCGAATCAGATCGTCGAGCGTCGCCTCCAGGTGTTCGATCACCCCGGGGCTGGCCGGATCGAGCCAGAGACCCGGGGTTCCCAGCTGGATGTACTTGCGGTCGGGCTGGGGAACGTCCCGACCGGGGTAGTCGAGCAGGCTGCGGCCCTCGCGGTCCACGTGCACCGCGTCGCGTCCCAGCTTCTTCAGCAGCGGAGCGTTCTGGTTGCCCGCCAGCGAAAGGCAGTTGAACCAGGCGTGCACTTTCAAGTTTCTGGCGTGGGCGCGCTCGAGCAGACGAGCCAGCGGATCGAAACCCAGTTCTTCGACGATCTCGCGATGCGGTGAATCATCTGCGTGGATCGAGGGAAACCAGCTACGCCCCGCGCGATGCACCTGGACAAAGAGATCGCTCACGCCGGCCGTAGCCGCGTTGTCGACCAGAGCGTCGATCCGTGCGCCATCTTCTAGAACCCGGTGGCTGCCCTCGGCCAATACCCATAGAGCCCGGCGAGGCGCCGTCAGGGGCGTCTCTGGGGTCGTATCGCGCCCTGAGCAAGCCGTCAGGACCAGAAGAGAAAAGAAAGCCAACAGGAGTCGCATCGCGGTGGCGAAACGTAGCAGAGGCGCCCGGTTTGGCCGGTCTAATCGCGGCCCAGGGTTTGCGGCAGGTTCCGGGCAGTCGCTAATCTCAAATCCGATCTGGGGGGTCAATGAATCGGTCCGGCGAAAGGCGGAACGGGGGTGGAGTGCTGTCTTCGGCACTGGCGATCCTGCTCGTCCTGCCTCTGGCCAGTCCGGCCGAGACTCCGCCACAGGAACTGCCCGAAGTACCCACCCTGGCTCAGGTACGGGCCGACTGGGATGCCGGCCGGCTCGACCAGGCGCTGTCGCGCCTCGATGCCTTGCCCGCGCTCGATCTAGATGACCACCTCGCGCTGATCCGCGCACAGATTCTGCGCGAACGCGGCCAACTCGACGCCGCGATCCGCGCCGCCCGTGCCGGGCTCGAACTGGAACCCGCATCAGAGGTCGCATCGATCCTGCACGCGGAGATGGCGCGAATCTACCTGGGCCGCGACGAAGTGCTCGACGCGTACAAGGCGCAGCGCGCCGCCTGGGATGCGACTCGCAATTCGGAAAAGGCGGCCTCCCTGGCCATGAATCTGGCGCGTTCGTTCGAGACCCGCGCCAGGCCCGGCCTGGCTCTGCATCTGTACCGGCAGATCTGGAGCGATTGGACGCTGTCGGATGTGAGTCCCGACGCCTACGAGCGCGCCGCCGAGCTGACCGCTGCCATCGGTGCGGAGCCACCCTCGATTCAGCCCCTGCTCGAGCGCGCGGATCGACTGCGCGAAAGCCATCGCTGTAAACAGGCGCTCGAGAGCTACGAGAACCTGCTGAATCGCGACGACCTCGAGAAGGAGGCGCGAGAAGACGTCGAGCGCGGGCGAGCCCACTGTCTTTTCTCGCGACGGCGCTACGGCGAAGCGGCCGATGCCTATCGCGCGCTGGCCAAAAGGGATCCCAAGGATTTCGACGCGGCGATCCGCGTGGCGCGTTCGTATGCGCGTGGCGGCAAGAACGACAAAGCGGTTCGAGAGTTCGAGAAGATTGCGAAAAAGAGCACCGGGCCGGTGCGCGCGCGAGCCAACTACCTGGCCGGAATCGTGCAGCGCACCCGCAATCCGAGTCGTTTCGTCCAATTGATGAAGCGGGTCGAAAAACAGAAGTCCGCACCCGGTCTCGCGAACCTGGCCGGCTGGCGCTTGACCTGGGAGGATCTCAAACACAACCGGCACAAGTCGGCGCTGCCCAGACTCGCGCGATTGTCGCGCGGTTCCATCTGGGATATCGAGGTCCAACGCGGTCTATACTGGCACGCGGTTGCGCAGATCGGCGCTGAGCAAAAAGAGCAGGGCGAAGCCGGTTTGCGCAATCTGGCTGCGAAACTCCCGCTGTCCTACTACGGAATCATGGCGGCCGACCGGCTGGGCGAGCCGCCGAGCGTGGGCGAATCCTTTGTCAGCAGTTCCAAGAACAACAGCGAAAACCGCCATGCGCGGCGCGCGCGTCTGCTGCTCGAAGCCGGTTTCGAAGAACTGGGCGCACTCGAACTCTACAGCTGGCGTTCGGGTTCCAAGCTGACGCGCGAAGAGCGCATCAGCGCCGCGCGCCTGATGCACGGCATGGGCAATCACTCCGATGCCGTGCGCATGATCATCAACGGCTTTGGCGGAACGCTGGCGCAGGGCATCGATCCGGAGTGGCGCGACGCCTGGCAGATGGCCTGGCCGCGGCCCTTCGCCGACCCGGTGCGCTCCGCGATTGCCGAGTTCGATTTCGACACCTGGCTGGTCTACGCGATCATGCGCGAGGAGAGCACCTATCGCCCTCGCGTCTCTTCATCGGCCGGAGCGCTCGGGCTCATGCAGATCATCCCGCCCACGGGCATCCGGATTGCTTCGCGCCTCGGAGTGCCGGGCTGGGAGCCCGAGCGGCTACTCGAGCCAAAGACGAGCATCCGCTTCGGTACCTACTATCTGAAGTCTCTGGTCACTCAGTTCAAGGGATCGCACGCCCACGCAATCGCCTCGTACAACGCGGGTCCCGAGATCGTGTCGGCCTGGCTCGCGCGCGACGGAAGACAGGCCAACGATGCCTTCGTGGAATCGGTGCCCTACGGCGAAACCCGGCGCTATCTGCGTCGCGTACTGCGCTCCTACCGGATCTACGAACTGCTCTACGGCAAGGGACAGTTGCGGACACAGACGACGGCTCAACCACCTTCCGCCGTCAGCCGATAGACCCCGCATGATTGTTCGTGTCCTGGTGGTACTGATCATGGTCGTTCCCATGCTGGGAGGCTTGAACTACGTCCGCAACGAGCCGCTCGACCAGGATCTGAAAGAGCGCAGGTACGCGACCATCAGCGATACCGACCTGGAAGCTCTGCAACAGGCGTACGAGGCACAACTCGGTTACGCGAAGTCCCAGGTGGAAGACGTGCCGGAGGGTACGGGACTGGTCGAACGCTACGGGGCCAGCGATGTGGGAGGCAAGGCCGAGGGCTTTGCGAAGTTCCAGCAGCGCAACACCGCCTGGCGCCAACAGCGCGGGCGCGCGATGGAAGAACAGGCGACGCTCAAAGAGATCCAGCGCGAGAAGTCGATTCGCAAGCGTGGCCTGCACACCCAGTTCGGCCGCATCCTGCGCCGTGTGACGGCGCTCTAACCCGGATTTTCCGACCCCGAATCGCGGAGAGAATTCTCGGCTAGTCGTCGTCGTTGCTGATCGGAACTCCGTCGGGGTCGGCTTCGTTCAGATTGATCTCGTCGGTCTTTTCGGACTCGACCGGGATCTGCTCGACCTCATCGTCGTCCAGAGAGGGGAGCTTCGCGCTCTTCTTCGCCCT
>JAAELY010000240.1 GCA_024226335.1 bacterium | reverse complement strand
GCTGCGAAGCGCGATGCATCCGCCTGCGCTGCGTCGCGCGACCCTCTGCAGATCTACGGATCTGCGATCGGATCACGCTTCTTGCTCAGGCGGCGACTCCCGCTTCTCGCTCGAATCCTCCCTGTGCAGAGATTCCCTAGTGGATGGTCTTATTAGGGAGACAGGGGTGCTATACTTCCTATCCGCGGACGAAAAGCACCAACCGCGGTCCGTGCCCACATCCGAGAACGCTTGAACATCGAGCTCGCACGGGAGATCGAGTTCAGGTCACGTCGCAGTTTCTGACCCCCATGCCCAAAGATGCTCGGGGAACGACCCTCGAGGTCGGCATCGAGGGAGGAAGGGCCCGTTCAAACCGAAACGCAGACATTGGCGAGGGTTAGCGGTGAAACTCCACCCACAGGGGGAAGTGGTCGGACATCCGGAATGAGAGCGAGCTGTTGGTGAGGCTCTGGTTCCTGTACACGAGGTCCCGGAAGTCGAAGCCACCAGCACTCACGAAGTCGATATCGAGCCGCCGCTTTCCGCTTCCCGTGGTGAACCAAGCAATTTGATCGTAGAAGGCGTTGTCAGACGGGTCACCTGGATCGTCGTAGATGCTCCTCGGAACATCGTTAAGAGCATCTGGGACTGTCAGCCCGGTTGACGAAAAGGCCTCCCAGAGTGGATCACCACTTCTGTCGATATTGAAGTCGCCCAACACGAGAAGGTTGTGGTGCCACTTCGTGCTTCGACGCGCCCAATCGTTCATCCACTTGGCGATTGCTTTGAGTTCTGGAACGCGATCCTCTGGGGCATCGCCGTACGTGACGTGAAGGGCTACCAGGATGAAGGTCGTTTCACCTGCTCGGAAGCTGACTGCGTAGGGTGTTCTCGCGAACTGTTGCTGCAGAGCATCTTCTCCGATGCCAAGCTGTTCAGGAGGAACGACAAGTTCGGCAGCGAGGCCGGAGGGCTGCACGCGGTCTCGATTGAAGACGAATGCCATTCGCTCGCTGTGACCATCATCTCCGAGAGTGATGTCAGTCATTAGGAACGACCAGGCCGGACCGAAGAACTTCATCATGTCGCGGAGCGATCTGAGGTCGCCTGTGACCTCCTGAACTGCGACAACGTCAAAGCGGGAGATGATCTCAATGATTGCGCGCAGGCCGCGTAGGTCTCGCTTCGGACTATCGCCAGCGGCCGCGGTCCATTTCCTGGTCAGACTACCGAAGGACCGAATGTTCCAGGTCGCAATGAGCAGATTGTCATCGATCTGCGCCGGGATCTGAGCGTCGAGGGCGTCTGACAGGGCATCGAGATCGCCCTGAACGCTCTGAGGCGGGGTGCTAGTGATCGTGGGCATGAAGACCTCCGTTCGTGTCTCCCTGCAGTGTAGACCCGGAGCTCGGTCGGTTCACCAGGTGACTGATGAGCCTCATCGGGCCGGGGCGGTTTACTAGAGGCCGACCTCGAGAAGGGCGACCTCGAACTCCTGGTCGTCCTTCTTCTTGAGAAGGGAGATCTCGTACTCCTGCCTCTGGTCAACGAGCCAGCCATACACCTTCAGTGCATTTCGGAGTACCTCAGCCCGTGAACTTGCGTCGGTGCTGAGAACAAGCTCGTCCAACTGATCCAGTGCTCTGGAACTCATCTCGATCTGGACACGCACTCTTTCTGGCGGTCCGGCTATCGCTGCAGAACGTCCCATATTTCCTCCCATGCCTTTCTGACAGCATTTGCCACGAAGCTGAAGAGAACCAACCGCCTTACCGTCGGTCTAGGCTCCGAAGTTCGAATCGCTACGACTCGCTCTTCTGGTGGATCAATCTCGTCAATGGTGCCGAGATGAAGCTCGGGTTTGCGTCGGTCGTCCCGTTCCGATCGATTGCGTTCCAATGGGTTTCCTCCCGAGGAGAACCCGCCCCGCCCAGCATCTGGGTACTGGCATGTGTCCTCCCACTACGTTGTGCCTAGTGCTTGCCATTCGTAGTCCCCCCATTGACTAGTTCTCACTGTGGTTCCCCGACGATCCGTCGAGGGCCCCGCACTTCTTCGCGAAGCCACACGATGTTGAACGGGTGCATTATGGGAGTATAAAACACTCCCGTCAAGTGAGTATTCGACCAACGATGGGGTTTTCAGTCTGCAACCATGAGGAGGACTGTATGGAGCCGAGCCAGATCACCACGCAGAAGCGAGCCGATCTACTGAGCCAAGCGGGCTTCTTCGTTTGGGTCGCAATTCAGGCCGATCTTGAATACCCGGCAACTGCGTCCATCGAAATCTCGGTTCGCAATTGCACGGATCGGGGCCGAGTCGGGCCTCATTCTCGGTTTGACATAACATCCATACCCGGCGGAAAACGGGGCTTCTTTTCCCTATTCTTAGACCTGCGCAATTGGTCCTGGTAGACCCCATACAGCGGCACCAAGTGTTAACCCAGCCCCTGCTTCTCGACGTACTTCCGGACGGTGTATTTGTCAATACGGTCGATGACATTCACATCATGTTCATTGTGGTTCAGCTTGAGCCATTGAATTTTCTCACAGTAGCTCTGCGGGTTCTTCAGGTTCAGTGAATAGCCGCAGCATTGCTTGAACTTCTTCCGAATCCGTATGCGAACTTGGGTGTGCTACGAGAACATCGATCCGTTCGGAACCGTGCTCTCCCGCCTTCAGCAATAGGCGCTGTCGGATTCTCCCGTGTTGCTGGAACCAGAAATTCCATCGACACGGCAGACCCGGAAGCGGTAAACTGAAGCGAATGAAGTCGCTTCGCATCTGGGCGTGTCTGTTGGTGTTCGCGGTCCTCGGGCCAGGTCCCTCGAGCGTCGATGCGGGTCCGGAAGCGAAGGGTGTCGCTCCCACTTCTGAAACCGTGATGCTCCTGCACGGGCTTGGACGCAGTGACAGAGCCATGCGCGCGATGGAAAACCGACTCACGACGGAAGGCTTCGATGTCGAGAATCTGCGCTATCCCTCTACCCGCCTGGGTCCCGAAGAAATCGTCGAATTGGTGGATCGCGAAATCGACAGCTGTTGTCGCGAGAGCGCTCGTCTTCATTTCGTCACGCACTCTCTAGGCGGCATCGTCGTACGCGCATACCTGGCGACGAATCGGCCGAAGAATCTGGGAAGGGTCGTCATGCTGTCGCCACCCAATCAGGGCAGCGAGCTGGTCGACAAGTTCGACGGTAGGATCTTTCGCTGGATGGTCGGTGAGACCGGTTCGGATCTCGGCACCGATCCGAATAGCCTGCCGAACCGCCTTCCGCCCGTCGATTTTCCGCTCGGTGTGATCGCGGGCACCGCCAGTCTGAACCCGATCGGTTCGGTGTTGATTCCCGGTGACGACGATGGAACCGTTGCTGTCGCGCGAATGCGCGTCGCGGGGATGGCCGATTTTCTGCTCGTGCGGCACTCCCATACGTTCATCATGCAGGCTCCGTCGGTAGCTGCGCAGGCGATTCGTTTCTTGCGCTTCGGTCACTTCGACCACGAGACGCCGCAGGGCGAAGGCCGCTAGCTTTCGACCGGAACTCTAGCCTCGATCGTCGCCAGGTTCCGCGTGAGCGGGGCGGTATTCGTAAAGAAGATCGGGTTCGCTTTCGGGGGGTGGGCTGATTCCGCGTCGCGTCACCACGAATCCGTGCCTCTCGTAGAAGTCCTGCGCGCGGGTGTTTCTCTGATGCGTGAACAGACTCAGGCCGTATGGGAACAATTCCTTGGCTCGATCCAGCAAGGCGCTACCGACACCGCGTCCCTGCCAGTCGGGATCGATGAACAAATGTGAGATGACCGAATCCGACAGGGCCATCATTCCCACGATCAAACCGCCACAGTCCGCAATCCAGACCTGATTCTCGCGTGCGACCGTGTGTTCGAAGAATGCAGCGTCGTCCTCGGGCGAGTGGTTCATGCGTTCTTCGAGCCAGCGCAGTGCATCCCAGCGCGAACGCCGCCAGACGTTGATCACCCCCGCCGATTCGATTGGTTCCATCAGGCGAATGAGCAGATCGTCCATGCCGTCAGTGTATCCTCATTGATCCGGGACGAGAAAATCTCGGCGACCCGGGTTTTCGTCGTCCAGCTACAGCCCTCGATCGCCTCCTGGAGAAACGGATCTGAGTGGTTTCGAGAGTGGATGGCGCAACCGGCTGCTGGACGAAAGCGCTCACCCGATGCATCTTCGAACATCGTGGACAAGGCTTGCAAGATGATCCTGATCGAAGGCTTGCCCGGTTCCGGTAAGACATCGCTCGCAGGATATGCGCAAGAAATCCCGCAACGAAGCGGGATCACTGCCGAGTGGTTCCTGGAAGAGCATCCCGATCATCCCGTGTTTCCGCGCGAGGTGCGGCGCGAACAAGTCCGAAGTGATTTCCCGGAACTCTGTCTGGAACGCTGGCGCAGCTTCGCGGCCGAGTGCGCCAGGAGCGAGCGCATTGTTATTCTTGAAGGATGTGCTTTTCAAACGACCGTTCGCTTCATGTTCGCAAACGGCCTCTCCCTGGACCGGATTAGCGCCTACTACGCTGAATTCGAACAAACTATTGCACCTCTGAGTCCTCGCCTGATCTATTTGTTCCAGGCGGATCCCGGCTCCTTTCTACGCGAAGAGACGATGGCCAGGAGGGGACCGGATTGGACGAGAAAGGTCGCCGACTACACGACCGCGACCCCGTATGCGCGGGAGCGGGGGCTTTCGGGGCTGGGTGGCTTCATCTCTTTCTGGACTGAATACGGGTCCTTTTGCGACAAACTCGTGGAGATCTCTACTCTTCCGCGGATCTGCATCGAGAACTCAGACCAGGATTGGAAAGCAATCCGTTTTCGAACCCGCTCCTGGCTGGAAGTCGAATAGCCGAAGACCTCGATTCATCAGTGTCCGGACTGGCCAGGGGAATATTCAGAAGATTGAAGGATTTTTCACGGCCAGATGCTGCAAATTGTTGCACCTGACCGTGAGACAGGTTGCCACACGGCCTAACATGAACGGGGTGCGTGATTTCAATCCCGTGCTATGATGCGGTTCGCGAAAGCGGTCGCCTGCTCTTGTTAGGCAAAATGGCCCAGCGAAGAGCGCAGGAACGGCGCACGCGGAGCATCGGGCCAACAAACATCGGAAAAGGAGAATTCAAGTGGCTCGGAGACGAGATTGGCCGAATATCATCGAAAAGCTCAACACGCGCCCTCGTCGGCTTCGTTTCGACATGGGATCGCCCGGAAGCGCCCAGGTCACGCGCTGCCGACTCTTGAACGAATGGAACAATCTGGAGGCCTGGACGGTCGGTCAGGTTCTCTATCTGCAACTCGCGAGCTGAGCGAGTTTCAGGTTCTGGCCGCTCCGTATCGGTGAAATCATTGCGAAATCAACCATTTGGAGCGCCGAATCGATGGCCGGCTCGGGCCGCCCGGGGTGCGGGAAAACCCCAGTGGCAGCCCTCAGGGGCCTAGGATAAGCTTCTGCCTTGCTTGGGAATGCTCCTGCCCGATTTCCTTCCGAGTCAATCTCAGTTCGCGGTCGGTTCAAGAACAGTTCGAAGCGATCGACGAGAGCACAGTGCTCGTCGTCAATCATTTGCAAGTGCTTTCGGGTGCTTGCGCGTTTTGACCCGGCCAGACCGGGTCTGGAGTACGGATTCGTGAAGAAGATCTACGTTGGAAATCTATCCTGGAGTGCAACTGAAGCCGACCTGCGCGACCTGTTTGGCGCGTACGGCGAAGTGCAGTCCGCTGCGGTCGTGACGGACCGCGAAACCGGACGTTCCCGGGGTTTCGGGTTTGTCGAGATGGCTCAGGCTGACGCCGAAAAGGCGATCAGTGAGCTCGATGGCCAGGACCACCAGGGTCGTGCTCTGCGCGTCAATGAAGCGCAGCAGAAAGAGCGAGGCGGTGGCGGTGGCGGCGGTGGCGGCGGAGGCCGCGGCCGCTACTAAGAAGCTCGGCGAATATGAAAAGGGGTCTCGCGAAAGTGAGGCCCCTTTTTCTCTAAAGGCACGCCGAGGAGCTGCACATTGCGTTTCCGCACCCAGTTGAAGCGCCCCGATCGCAGGCCCTCGTTCCGCCGGGTCTGATAGGCTCGCGATCGATGGTATGCAAAAAAATCACCAGCTCCAGCGCGCGGCGTGTCGACAAGACCGGAAATCGCGTTCTGTTGTTGATGAGCCTGATTCTGTCGACGGCTCTCGGGAACGCTTGTTCCTACGATACCCTGTCGGTCGAGACCTCGGGCGGGACGACGCACTATTCGCGCAGCTGGGTTGCTCACGAACTCATCGGACGCGGGCGGGTCGGGATGGAAGTCGAGGTCCTGTTGACCAATTCGCGCCTTCCCGTGCTTTTCGATCTGCGCAAGCTATTTGGCCTACTCTCGCCATCGGATATGCTCGGGGAAGGCGAGTTTCTGGTTCGCGTGTTCAATCTCTCTCGACACCCGATAGAGATGAGCGACGTCCGCGTTGCGATCGACGCAATTGCCTTGAGCCAATCGGGTCCGTTCGAGGTTGCACCCGGCGAGCACGTCGAGATTCTCTTGGGGAACACGCCGGTCGGTGCCTACCGAATCGCATTTCCGATCCAGCTATCGGCGAAATTGAACGGTCCGACCTCGCGCGCCAATAGCGCGGCCAGGCGAAGAACTCGCGAGCAGCACAAAGAAGCCAGCTGGCGTCTCGAGCAGCTTCTGGCCGGAGAGATCACCCCCCACGTCTATTTCGCCGCTGCACCGTAGGGCCCGAGGGAGCGGGTAGCGGAGACAGGTCATCACCTGGGTCAGTCTGCGCGCATGAAGCCGGGGGCTCGTCAGGCACAATCTCCTGACCACGCCCCAACTCTTGAGAGGAGGACTCATCCGGACGATACAGATCGGGAACCGAGACGGAGGCTCCTTCTTGCGCTTTGCCTGGGGTCGGAACAAGCTGTCCGACGTGGAGCGGCGTCCAGCACGCCGTGTGCGACCTTCCCGTGTCGCTCCCGTCCGAATTCAGATCATCGGATCGAATTCGATCGATATCCTGCATGCTCGCGATATCAGCGTGACGGGTCTGAGCGTTTATGTCGAACACCGTTTCGCCGGTTGCGACATCGATAAGCCCGTGGAACTCGTTGTCACGCTACCCGGAAGGCGTACATTCGTGACCCGTGGCGTCATCCGGCACGTTACCCGACAGAACGAACCGTCGACCTATTTTGGCGTGGAGTTCAGTGCGCTGTCTTCTCGGCATCGGTCCGAGATCGAAGGCTTCATCCAAGAGAGCCTCGAAGACGCCTGATCTGGCGGTCTTGCACATTCCCTTCGAGAGAGGGAGGACGGATGGCAGAGGGCCGAGCGCCGTTGCGCGCAAGAACTCGCGAGTGCGGTCGCCCGGATTGACGCCCTGTAGCCCGACCTCCAAGCGCATAATCGTGGCGCCATCCATTGCACTGGCCCAGGCCGGGTCTTGAACGGGTAGAATGAACCCGGATTCACACGGATCTGGGGAGTAGACATGAGTTTCATCGCGTGGATTGGCATGGGCTTGCTGGTGGGAGTCCTGGCGAAAGTCATCATGCCGGGGAAGGATCCCGGGGGACTCGTCGTCACCATCCTGATCGGTATCGCAGGTGCCTCGGTGGGTGGTTACCTGGCGACATTGGCCGGAATCGGTGGGCCCGTCACGGGGTTCAATCTGCCCAGTATTGTGACGGCCACTGCGGGCGGGGTGATTCTCCTCTTCGTGTATCGCAAGCTCTTTCGTTGATTGGCGCTGACTAGCGCTGATGGCCGACAGGTAAGGTCGGCAATTGCGCGGAAAACCGCGGTCTCCTCGCCTCTCCGATGGTGCGGATGCCTCGGCACGAATGGGCCGGGTCGGCGGGCGGCCTCGGGCGCGCTGGAGAAGTAGTGGACGCACAAGACCCCTGGATCTGGATTCCCCTGATCGTCCTGGGAGCGATTCCGATCGTCTCGTTTGCTCTGTACGCGCGCTTGCGCAATCAACCGACGATTAACGATTTCACCAGGCCGGAATGCGTGGAGTTCGCAATCCGTCCGGATCCCGGCGAGTGGCTGATGGTGCCACGCGAGCAATACGGCGAACTGTTTCGCTTCTCGAGTGAGTCGTCGAGTCCTGTTTCGGGTTGGGGTGACCATCGGATCTGCATGCGCGACGTCGAGGTTGCCTTCGCCCAGGAGACCGATGAGGTCCAGATTTTCTTTGAAGGTCGCATCGAGAGCCGCGACGCGCGGAAGCTCGCCGAAGAAGTGCGGGATCGTTTGAGTGCGGCGACGGGTACGAATCTGCACCTGGTGGCCGAGTCCTAGATGCAGCGATGAGCGAGAGTCTCTGGTACCGGGAAGGACTGCGCTTTGGCTGCACCCGCTGCGGGAATTGCTGCGGCGGCGAGTCGGGTAGCGTCCGGCTCGATAATGCCGAGGTGAGGCTTCTGGCGCGTCGCTTCGATGTCACGTCAGATGAGTTTCGCGCGATGTACACGGTGATGCGGGGGCGCGCATTGTCGCTCAGAGAGCGGCGAAACCGCGATTGCATCTTCTACGATTCCGGTCTGGGTTGTCGTGTCTACGAAGATCGGCCGCGCCAATGTCGAGCCTGGCCCTTCTGGCGCACAAACCTGCACAGCTCCGATGCCTGGGCCGAAACGGCTGCGCACTGTCCCGGAGTGAATCAGGGTCCGCTGCTCGACGTCGACGAGATCGACGCAATTGCACGCGATGATGGGACCTCCGGTGCCTTGCGATCACACTTGCGAGACGATTGACCAGGACGATCACAGGCGTCGCATTTTCGTGACAGGCTTTCCAAGATCGACCTTCCGAGCCCGTTTTTCCAAGAGCGATTTTCCAGAAAGGGAAGCCGAGTATTTCGGGCGGGAAGGAGGACGGGCAACTCGATGGGTCGAATGGACAACTCCGAGTACGTATCTCGCCAGTATCGCAATGCTTCGAATCTGGATGCGCGGGTCCAACTCTACGATTACGCGACTCGCGAGGGATCGTGGATGAGTTGGCTATTCGACCAACTCGCGCTCAGGTCCGGCGAAGACCTGCTGGAACTCGGTTGTGGATCGGGAAATCTCTGGCGCGAAAATGCCGGGCGCATTCCCGACGATATGAGGATCCTGCTCTCGGATTCCTCCGAAGGCATGCTGGAACAGGCGAGGGAGCGACTGCGAGCTCTGGAGGCCAGGGTCGAATTCCAGCACATCGATATCGCAGCGATTCCGCTCAAAGACGAGAGCTTCGACATCGCGCTCGCAAACCACATGCTCTACCACGTAGCCGATCGCGAACAGGCGTTGCGAGAGGTGCATCGGATCTTGCGCCCGGGTGGACGTTTTTTCGCGTCGACAACTGACTGGACCCATCTGATCGAGATCCGCGAACTATTACAGCGCTTCGAGGTCGATTCGAGTTTCCTCGGTGTGAAGCGTGATGCGTCGTTTTTCGATCTGGAAAACGGTTTTGCTGAAATCGGGGCGCATTTCAAGCACGTCAACCTGAGGCGCCGGCGCGACGAGTTGCAGATCACGAGCGTCTCTCCGCTCATCCGTTACATCCGCTCGACGACCTCTGACGATCCGACGACCGAAGTCAGACTCGTGAGACTCGAGGAACACGTCAAGCATCACATCGAACGGACCGGGGCGTTCCACGTCAATGTCTGCTCTGGGGTGATCGAAGCCGTTCGTTGAAGTCCGGTCCATTCCGTCCGCTTTCCGGGTTCTGACAGTCTCTATCCTCTTCGATGTGCGCCCGGGCTTCCTTGCAGGTCGGGCGAATGTCATGATCCTGTCAGGAGGAAGGTGGGGATTTCTGTGCCGGACGATTTGAGCGCGCTGGATTTCGGGAGAATTGAAAACCGTGAGAAGATCGAAGCCTTCCTGCGCAGGGATGCGGCTGCGCACGTCTACGCCCTGGCCGATCTCGATGACTTCTTCTGGCCCGAAACGATCTGGTACACGGCCTCGACGGGTACCGCGATCCACGCCCTTTGCCTGCTTCTGCACAAGCTCGAGATTCCCGTCCTCTATGCAATATGCCCTCCGAACCACGAGCCGACGCGCCGCCTGCTCGCCGCGATCTGCACCGAGTTGCCCGAGCGCTTCTTCGTGAACCTGGATGCCGGGATGCTCGATGTCTTTGCAGCACGGAACAGCTTCGAGTCGGTAGGCGAGCATCAGAAGATGATCCTGTCGTGCCCGCTGCCGGAAACGCCGGGTGAAGAACCGGAACGCTTGACCGTTGCGGATCTCGATGAGTTGCAGGAGTTCTACGCGCAGCGCGCCTATCGCGGTGCCGAGGCCAGCGGTCGCTTCTTCGAGCCGTATATGCTGGAACTGGGTCCTTATGTGGGGTTTCGCGAGAGCGGCGAACTGATCAGCGCCGGAGGTGTGCACGTTCGGTCGCGCGACTATCGCGTGGCTGCGATCGGGAATATCGCCACCTCGCCCGATCACAGGCGTCGCGGGCTGGGCCGACGCATCACGGCAGATCTGTGTCGGAAGCTGCAGGCAGACGTCGACTACATCGGAATGAACGTCGATGTCGAAAACACTGCAGCGATCCGATGTTACGAGGGACTGGGTTTTCGCCCGGTCAGGCGATATGTCGAAGGCATCTTTACGAGACGCTGACTAGAATGCGAACCGGTTGGCTCCCCCAGGGGCCTCCGGGTCCATCGTTTCAACGTCTTCCAGGAGAATCCGATGTCGGAACACCGTGCTTCGATCTTGTGGACGCGCAGCACAGAAGACTTCCGCTACGAGTCCTATAACCGCGAACATTCCTGGAGCTTCGAGGGGGGTGTACAGGTTCCGGCCTCCGCCGCCCCTGAGTTTCTGGGAACTGCGGACGCGGTGGATCCAGAAGAAGCGTTTGTCGCGTCACTGTCGAGTTGCCACATGCTCACTTTCCTGGCGATTGCGGCGCGCAAACGCCGCACGGTCGATAGCTATCGCGATGCCGCGGTCGGTTTCATGGAAAAGAACGAGGAAGGAAGGCTCGCGATCACGCGAGTCGAGTTGCGTCCACAGATCGAGTTTGGAGGCGAGCAAAAGCCAGGTTTCGAGCAGATCGAGCGCATGCACGAACTGGCCCACGAACAGTGCTTCATCGCCAACTCCGTGAGGACACACGTGCGTATCCTGAACCCGGATCTCCAGGAGATTCCCTAGCCGGTTAGCGCAACTCGATCGTCCCGTTCACGTTGACCGATAGTGTGCTCGTGCCGCCTTCGAACGAAGGTCGCGCTACGTCTGCTTCCATGGAGCGAGCCATTCCGCGAAGGGGCCTCGGGCTTCCGCCACCGCCCGTGTTGATCGAAAGCTGCACCAGTTCGTAGCTGTTGCGGTCGAGGTCTTTCCGCACGTTCTGTGCTCGCGTCTTGAAAGCACCGAGCGCCTCACTGATCAGATCGCTTTCGAGGCTGCGTCTCTTCTTGCGTGAAACCGAGAACTGGATCGAGCGAATCTGAAGACGGCTCTGAAGTTCACCGATCAGTTCGCTCACCGCTTCGACGTTCCCGCTGGCCAGAATCAGATCCTGGCTGCCCCGCCAGCGTACGATGCGGCTCTTGTCGTGAATCGGATAGGTCTGGTACCCGCCCGATTTTACCTCGATGGCCTTTGCGGCTTTCGCAGTTTCCAGTGCCCACGCCATGGTCGTGTTGATCCGATCTGCGAGTTTCGCGGGATCTCTGTCTTCCTCCGTGGTGCCGAGGATGGCGGTGACCCAGTCGTTCTCCACATCGCGTGAGGCTTCGACCTGGAAGCTGACGCGGTTCATCGGGCTTTCCTTCGACTGGGCCGCCACCGTGCCTGGAAGCAGGAAAAGGCATAGGAGCGGGATCGAAGCAGGTCGCAGAAGAGCAGCTCTCATTGTTCCTCCAATCGGACGTGTGTATTGCGGTGCCAGAGTCGGGTGCCGACGATCCACATCAGGATATCGCTTGCGGTATGCCGCTTGCGTATGGAGGCGGTTTCGGCCCGCAAAATTCAAAGGCGGATGCGATGTGAAGCAGGTCGACGCCGCCCCTGGATCGCCCGGTCCTGCGCGGTGAAGTCCCCACGTGCCTGAGCCGTCTTCGATTGCCGCCTCAGATCAATCGCGCGATCAGCGCCGCAAGTGAGTCGATGACTCTCGCGATCAGGCCGCGTTCACGCAATAGACGGGCGTCGATGAGCTGAGACTCACAAGCGTCACGGTCGAAACGCTCGGCAAGCTGGGTGGCGACATCAGCATCTTCGATGATCACGTTGACCTCGTAACTGTGTTCAAAGCTCTGACGGTCCAGATTCGACGATCCAACGACGGCCCAGGCGTCGTCGAATACGGCGGCCTTTCCGTGCCACATCGCTGCGTGGTATTCGCGAACCTCGACGCCGCTATGCACGAGTCGCGGCACGATTGCGCGCGCGGCCCGGCGCAGTAGCGGATGGTCGGTGCGACCCGCGAGCAGCATCTCGACGCGCACGCCGCGCTGGCTGGCGCGTGCGAGAGCCTCGAGCACACTGTGTCCGGGCACGAAGTAGGGGCTTTCCAGACGCACTCGCCGATCTGCGCTTTCCAGCGCCGAAACGACCAGGGAGCGCATGCGCCGACGCCGGTACACCGGGCCGTCGGCGAGCACTGCGCAGCGCGCTTCCCCGCACGGCTGCGGCTCTTCACCGAGCAGGGTTTGCCACGGCAATGCCGGGCCATCCGCGCGGAACCAGCTTTCCAGGAAAACGGCTTCTAGATCCCGAACCACCGGTCCACGCAGTCGCACGTGTGCGTCGCGCCAGCCGGGCCGACCGTTTTCGAGCAGTTCCGAGTACTCGTCGCCGATGTTCAGGCCGCCCGTGAAGCCAATCTCGCCGTCCACGACCAGTATCTTGCGGTGGTCGCGCCGGCGCGGTGCAAAGCGGGGGTACAGAGGCCGCATCGGGTTGAACGCCAGCACTTCCGCACCTGCGGCGCGCAGCGGTGCGAGCGCCAACAAATCGAGTCCGCGCGATCCGAGTGCGTCGTAGAGCAATCGAACATCGAGCCCGTCAGCGGCCTTGCGGGCGAGCGCCTCGAGAAATGCTCGGCCAGTGGCATCGGCGCGCAGGATGTAGGTCTCCAGATGGACGCGCCGTTCCGCCCGTTCGATCGCCTCGAGCATGGCCTTGAGCCCCTCATGCCCGTTGTCGAAGAACTCGACCCGATTGCCTTCAACGAAGCGCAGGGCGTTCGAGCGCACGAGAGCGCGGATCGCTTCCGGGCGCCGCGCCAAACCGTGGCGTTTTGCACCAGAGCGAAGCCGCGCTGCGGCTCGTAGTTCGTCACGTCCCGAATGAGACACTGATTTTCAGAATAGCTAAAATCCCACAACCTGCCGTTGGTGCTCGAAAAATGGAGACAGGCCCGTTCCGGGCCGCTTACAATCGGATCTCATCGACATGAGAATCGTGGTCTGAAGAATGGGTCCGTCTGTATCGAGGTGACGGAGCACCTGCGATACACCCGAAACGCGGCCCTCGGGGTTGCCAGAAATTCTCGATTCGCGTTCACGAACGCCAGACCCATTCTTCAGACCACAACTAAAAGGTAGTTAGAACCATGGAACCCGAAGATAACGTCCCGGCGGAAACGGCATCAGAAGAGGCGTCCAGCACAGGACTCGATCCGAACCTGGCGGGTCTCTTGACCTACCTGTTTGGATTTCTGACTGGCCTCCTGTTCCTGATTCTGGAGAAGAAGAATTCATACGTTCGCTTCCACGCCATGCAATCGACGCTGACCTTCCTGGGCCTCTTCGTGCTGAACATCGTGTCGGGTTTCATCCCGTTCCTGGGTGGGTTGATACGCCTGGTCGCGACCCTCGGCGGCGTGGTGATCTGGATCCTGCTCATGATCAAGGCGTTTCAAGGCGAGCGGTACGAACTGCCCATCGTCGGCGAGGTTGCAGCGGAGCGAACCCGGACCTCGGGCTGAGCCGGGCGGCGTTCTTTTTCGCCTCAGCGGAGGAGTCCGCGGGCGAGTGGTATGCTCCGGTTGGAAATGGCTTCTCGACGGGACGGTGATGGACGTCTATGGAAAGCTGCGGAGGAGCGTCACTCCGCTTTTTCTGGTCTTTGGCTTGGTCGCCTGTGCGGACCTCGATCCGAACCTGGTGGCGGACGTGCTGTCTGCCGCTATGGGAACAGATGCGGGCGGAGTGCTCGATGAGCGCACCGTCGTCGCCGGTCTCAAAGAAGCTCTGCAACTCGGAACCCGGCGGACGGTCGCATCGACCTCGGCTGAGGGAGGCTTCGCTCGCAACCGGGTGATCCATATCGAGACCCCGGAACAACTCCAACCCATGGCCCGGGCTCTGCGGGCTGTGGGATACGGACGAAAGGTCGACGAACTGGAAGGCGCCATGAACCGCGCCGCTGAACTCGCAGCCGGTGAGGCGACGGACGTGTTCTGGAACGCGATCGCGCAGATGTCGTTTGCCGACGCCTACGGCATCCTGAACGGCGAGCAGACGGCAGCCACCGACTACTTTCGCGATCGCACATCTGCGCAACTCACCGACCGTTTCCGCCCGATCGTCGACGCCAAGATGAAAGAGGTCGGGCTTTATAATGCCTACCAGAGTCTCTCGAATGCCTATGCGGCGTTGCCGATGAAATCCAGGCCCGTACTCGACCTGCAGCGCTACGTGACGGACAAGTCGATCAGCGGTCTGTTCTTCGTTCTGGCACAGGAAGAGGTGAGAATTCGCGAAGATCCCAGCGCACGGACGACGGAACTCTTGCGCAAGGTATTTGCTCGTTAGCTGAAGGAGGACAGAGTGTCCGAACACAATGAATCTGCAATCTTCGCAGCAGGATGCTTCTGGGGTGTCGAGGCGAGTTTCCGCAAGCTGGACAGCGTTTTCGCGACGGCTGTCGGCTACATCGGAGGAAATCTGTCCAGCCCGACCTACGAAGACGTGTGTAGTGGGCGCACGAACCACGCCGAAGCGGTCCGGGTCGAATTCGACTCGAGCAAGATCAGCTACGAAGAGTTGCTCGAGGTATTCTGGAACTGTCACGACCCGACGACCGAGAATCGCCAAGGCCCCGACGTCGGTACCCAGTATCGCTCGGGGATCTTCTTCCTGAATGCTGCCCAGAAATTGGCGGCAAAGCAGTCGAAGGCGAAACTCGAAGCCTCCGCTCGTTTCGCGCGTCCGATCGTTACCGAGATCACGCAAGCCGCGGAGTTCTGGCGCGCCGAGAACTACCACCAGCAGTACTTCGAGAAGAACGGCCTGGGCCACTAGAGTCTTGGTGATTACTCTCGCCCAGGCCCGCGACCGCGTGGAGGCCGAGATCCGCTCACGGCAATCCAATCTCTGGCCAGGGGATGATTTCCAGATCGCAGATGACGATACACTCGAGCGCGAGTGGGGCTGGGTGTTCTTTTATCAGTCGCGGCTTTGGATGGAGACAGGAGAGTCCCGCTACCGCTCGGCAGACAACGGCCCGATGATCGTCAACCGCTTCGATGGGACAATTCACTCGACCGGTACGGCCCACGAACCCGACTACTACATCACGCGCTATGAGACGGAATACGAGAGAGATCGTCTCGGCTGGTGCCTCGTGCTGATCGAACTATCGATCGGGGATCCCGAGCATCTTCAGGCATTGCGCGAGACCCTGGATCTCAATGCAGACGAAGTTCGAAGCCTGAACCGGCGTCTTCCCTCCGTCGTCATGACTGGACCCCGCGTCGAAATGGTCCACTTTGCCGAAGTGTTGACGACGGCTGGAATTCGAGTGGAGACCCGCAGAGCTTGACCACATCCGATACCCGCATCAAAGGCCTGGTCACACGAAATCCCATTCTCGTCTTTGTTGGCCTCACTTTCGGGATCAGCTGGCTCTCGGCATTTCTCTCCCATCCGCTCGCCGGTCTGCCCGATGTTCTTGCGAAGTTTTTCGGCTATCTCGCGAAGTTCGGTCCGAGCCTTGCCGCACTGATCGTCTTCGCGTTGCGCGGCGGGGCTGCGGCGGTAAAACGGTTCCTGGCTCAACTCCTGGACTGGCGAGTCAAGCCTTATTGGTTCCTTCTGGTGCTCTTTGGGCCGTTCGCGATCTGGGTGCTGGCAGCGTTTCTTCGTTTTTCGACGGGAGACCTGACTCCGGAGTTTGAACTTGCAGGTCTCGCATCATTCGCACCGCTTCTGCTCAAGCACGTTTTCCTGGGTGGCGGTCTCGGTGAGGAGTTGGGTTGGCGAGGACTCCTTCTGCCGGAATTGCAGGCAACCAGGAGTGCGCTCTCCGCCGCCCTGCTAGTCGGTCTGATCTGGGGTATCTGGCATTTCCCCGCTTTCCTCCTGCCTTCATCCGGGAAAGACGGTGCGAGTCTGAGTACGATCGGCCTGTTTACACTGCTGACCATCGCCCTCTCGGTCATCTTTACCTGGGTGTTCAACAGCACGCGAGGGAGTCTGCTGCTCGTTGTTCTACTGCACGGTGCGTTCAATGCCGGGGAGAACTCCCTGAAGATGGGGATTCCGATTCTCCAGGGCGACGCGATGGCGACCCTGCTCTACGGAGGAATGATCCTGACGCTCGCAGTTCTCTTGATCAGTATCGCCGGTTCGCGCAGGCTGACACGCGTTCTTGCGAACGCCCGTGAGCCGGCGGACTGAGGCAGGGAATCTGACTCTCGGCCGGACCTCTCGACTGCTCAATCACCCCGATATCGGAGTTTTGAAGTGAATCCGTTCATCATCAATACGTTCATAGCAGCGATCCTGATCGGTTCGGTCGCGTGGTTGTCGGGTCGTTCTCCGATCATCGCGGGATTCATGATCGCGATGCCTGTTTCAACCCTGATCGTGCTGCCGATGTCCTATTTGCAGCACGGCGACCAGGAGGCGACGGTCACGCTCGCCCGGAGCATCTTCATCGCGATTCCCGTGACGCTCATGTTCTTTGTTCCATTCCTGTTGACGACGCGTCTGGGCCTTTCGTTCTGGCAGGCGTATTTTCTGGGAGCAGCAATCCTTCCGGTCGGCTTTCTTGCGCACCGAATGCTGGCGCGGTTGATCTGATGTCGAAAGACGCGGTATCCGTGGTTCGCGCGGATCTGGCTCGGACCGATCACGAGCAGGCGATCGTCGAACTGATCGATGCGTACGCGAGCGAGTCGATTGGAGGCGGGCAACCGCTCTCAGAGTTCGCAAAGGCAGAACTGGTTCCGGGTCTGCGCGCGCATCCGACCACTCGGGTATTTCTGGCTTTCGAGGGCGAGCGGGCGATCGGTATCGCAGTCTGCTTCCTCGGTTTTTCGTCGTTCGCGGCGCGTCGTCTACTCAATATTCACGATCTGGCGGTGAAAGCGGATTGGCGCAAGCGAGGCGTCGGACGCGCGTTGATCGAGGCTGCGGCCGAGGCGGCCAGAGAACTGGATTGTTGTCGTCTCACGCTCGAAGTGCGAGGAGACAATGACCCCGCCCGACGGCTCTACGATGGCCTCGGATTCCGCAGCGATGCCGGGCAGACGGATACGTTCTTTCTCTCCAGACCGCTATGAGGTGAAATGTGTCCGATTTGCGGGAGGTGCGACGAGCCTACTCTCGAGAACTCAGCGATGCGGCGGGTCTGAAGTCGGCCGCGCTCGAGCGCGCATTCGCGACCGTTCCTCGCGAGGTATTCCTCGGGCCTCCGCCGTGGCTGATCTCCGACCCCATGTCCGACGACCGTGGTTATCGGGAGACCTCGGATCCTTCTGACCTCTACCGCCGCGTGCTGGTGGCGATCGATCCCGTGCGCGGGCTCAACAACGGTGAACCCGGAGCACTGGCGATGTGGCTCGATTCTCTCGATCTAACAGCTGGCGAGCGGGTTGTGCACGTGGGGGCCGGCGTCGGCTACTACACGGCCATCATCGCCGAGGTGGTCGGCGCCCAGGGCGAAGTCCTGGGTGTGGAAATCGATTCTGAACTCGCGGAACGGGCGCGACGGAACTTGAATTCCTACGCGACGGTCAAACTCGTGTGCGCGGATGGTTCGAGCTATGCCCCAGGGCCTTGCGACGCGGTCTTCCTGAGTGCCGGCGCGACTCACCCTTGTGAGATCTGGTTGAAGAGTCTTCGACTCGCCGGCCGCCTGTTGTTTCCCTTGACGGCTCGGATCAGCAGCCTGGGACACGGGGCGGGTTACTACCTGAAGATCACCCGTCGCAGAACCGGATTCACGGCTCGGTTTGTCTCTCCGGTGGGGATCTACCCGTGCACCGGGGCGCGAGACGATGCAGTCGAAGAGCGCCTTCGAATCGCGTACCAAAGAGGTGGGCAGGATTCGCTTCGCTCGCTGCGCCTCGAGCCACACGAGCCTTCGGCAAGTTGCTGGCTCCACGAGCAGGACTACTGCCTGTCGAGCGAAGAGCTTCCCTCGTCTGCCGATTGATTTCGGCGACGACCCCCCGTTTCGAATACACTTGCTCGGCTTGCCTCGCGGGTTCGTTGCCCGGTCTCGCAGGAATCCCCGACTTCCGACACTCCATGGGAACCGAAAGACAGATGGCCGTTCTTCCTCTCGAGTTCTGGTTCGAGTTTGCGAGCACCTATTCCTACCTGGCAGCTGCGCGAATTGAAGAACTCGCTCGCGCCGCCGCTGCGCCGACGGTCTGGCGGCCGTTTCTTCTGGGACCGATCTTTCGTGTCCAGGGCTGGGACGACTCGCCCTTCAATCTCTACCCGGTCAAGGGGCGCTATATGTGGCGGGACATGGAGCGCCTCTGTGAGCGCTATGACCTTGCGTTTCGCAAGCCCAGCCGCTTTCCGCGCAACGGTCTACTCGCCGCGCGCATCACGCGACTCGTTCAAGAAGAAGACTGGTGTGCGAGCTTCGTGCGCGCGGTCTACCGGGCGAACTTCGCGGAAGACAGGGAAATCGGAGAACCCGAGGTGATTGCCGAGATTCTCCGGCGTCTCGGAAGGGACGCGGACGATCTGATCGATCGCGCCATCGCCGATGAAAACAAGCGGGCGCTACGGGAACAGACGGAGAGGGCCGAAGCGCTGGGCATCTTTGGCGCACCGAGCTTCGTCGTTGGAGAAGAACTCTTCTGGGGTAGCGACCGCCTGGACGAAGCGCTCGCACTCTGTACGGTCGATTCGGAGAATTCGCCGGAGCGCTGATCCGGGGCCGCTTGAGATCGGGCCGCGACGCTGCCACGATGGCTGAGGGCGTACAGCCCGAGTCGGAGGATTTGCAGGATGGATCTGAGTTACAGCGAGGAATACGAGAAGTTTCGCAGCCAGGTGCGCACCTTCCTGGAGGCTCATTGGCCGCCGAAGGACAGTGAAACTTCGCGTGAGGATCAGACGGCTCGATTCCGCCAGCAGGCGATCGAGGCTGGCTATCTGGCTCGCTCGATTCCCAAGAAATACGGCGGCTCCGAGCAGGAAGCCGACGTACTCAAGGCTGCAGTCATCCGCGAAGAGTTTCGCAGGGTGCGCGCACCGGGCGAAGTCGCCGGAATCGGGCCGGGCATGCTGGTCCCCACGCTGCTCGATCGCGGTGAGGAATGGCAGAAGGAGAAATTCGTTGCGCCCACGATGCGCGGCGAGATCGTCTGGTGCCAGGGTTACAGCGAGCCGGGTTCTGGAAGCGACCTGGCGTCATTGCAGACGAAGGGTGAGCTGGTCGGTGACGAGTGGGTCATCAACGGACAGAAGATCTGGACCAGCGGTGCGCAGCACGCCGACTATATGTTCTGTCTCACCCGAACCGAACCCGAAGCGCAGAAGCACGCGGGGATCTCCTATCTGCTGATCGACATGCATCAGCCGGGAATCGACGTGCGGCCACTGAAACAGATGAACGGGTCAGCGGATTTCAACGAAGTCTTTTTGACCGACGTGCGCACACCCAAGGACTGGATCGTGGGCAAGCGCGGCGAAGGTTGGCTGGTATCGCGAACCACGCTCAAGCACGAGCGCAATATGATCGGCAACGCGGAGCAGTCCGCGCTGATGTTTGCGGGACTGGTCGATCTGGCGCGAAAGACACAGCGCAATGGGCGCAGTGCTCTGCAGGATCCGAGCGTTCGTCAGCATCTGGTAGAAATCGAAGGCCGGATCAAGGCACATCAGTACTCGGGACATCGCCAGCTCACCAAGGCGGCGAAGAACCAGGATCCGGGAATCATCCAGTTGATGAACAAGCTCAACAGCACGAACATCGGCCACGCCGTAGCGAAGCTGTCGATTGAATTGCTCGAAGACGACTCATTGCTCGAGCCGGGTAGTCGCCTGCCGGATAGTGAACTCGATCTCTCTGGATGGATGAATCAATACATGTGGTCCCTGGGTATCGCAGTTGCGGGCGGTACCGCGAACATCCAGAGAAATGTGATCGGCGAACGTGGACTCGGTCTGCCACGCGACGCCGCGGTGCAGAGGAGCTAGGCGCGTGGATTTTGACATCACAGAAGAACAGGAACTGCTTCAGGAAACGATCGCTCAGTTCGTCGCCAACGAGTGTCCCCCGACGCGTCTTCGCGAGATCTTCGACGGGGAGACAGGGTACGATCCAGCGCTTTGGACGGGATTGATCGAACTCGGTCTGGGTGGCATCACGGTGCCCGAGGAGTTCGGCGGAGCGGGGCTGGAACTGCTCGACCTCGCTCTTGCCTGCGAAACTCTCGGCGCAGGGGCCGTTCCCGGTCCTTTTCTGGGGCATTCCCTCGCGGGTCTAGCTCTCCAACTCGCCGGGAGCGATGAGCAGAAGAAGACCTGGTTGCCCCGTCTTGCAACGGGTGAGGTGATCGGAAGTGTCGCGTTTGCCGAAGGCGGTACCGCCTGGCAGCCGGAAGAGTGGCAGCTCGGAGGTGACGACAAACTCTCGGGGAGAAAACTCCACGTTCCCAACGCATCGCTGGCGGACGTGATCATCGTCGGTACGGTGGGCGGCGGGCTGGCGCTCATCGAGCGCGCGGCCGCCGGTGTGGAGATCAAGCAGATAGCTGGCGTAGATCGCACGCGGCGACTCGAAGAACTCAACCTTGACGGTGTAGAAGCGCAAATACTTCCCCAGGGGAGCGGCGTCGCGGGTCGTCTGCGCGACGCCGGATTGCTCCTCCTCTCGGCCGACGCGTTTGGCGGTGCCAATCGGCTGGTGGAGATGTCGGTCGAACACGCGAGGACGCGCGAGCAGTTCGGTGTGACGATCGGCCACTTCCAGGCACTCAAACACCAGCTCGCGAATATGGCCACCGAAGTGGAACCGTGTCGCGGTCTTTTCTGGTACGCAGCCCACGCCTTCGATCACGTCCAGGCTGAGTCGGAGCGCTCCGCAGCGCTGGCGAAGTCACACATCACCGATGTGTACATGCAGGTGGCTCGCGACAGCGTCGAAGCGCACGGCGGCATCGGTTTTACCTGGGAGTGTGACGTCCAGATCTATTTCAAGCGGGCCATGTTCGATCGCGCCTTTCTCGGAATGCCCGCAGTGCATCGAGAACGCGCCGCCGTACTGGCTGGCTGGTAGGGAACCCGCCGACTGCGAGCACAGCCGTAGCTCGGCCAAGAGGAGTCTAAATGTCCGATACAGTCCTGGTTTCTCGAGAGAACGGCCTGGCAACGCTCACGCTCAACCGCCCAGAGCGGATGAACTCACTGACGACCGAGCTGATGATCGCCCTGCGGGATCGGTTGCGCGAAGTCGCGACCGACCCCGAAATCCGTGCCGTACTGCTCACGGGTTCTGGAGACCGGGCATTTTCGGCCGGTGCAGACCTCGACCCGCCCAAAGATTCAACGAGTGGCGATGTGATGGGCGGTGCGGTGACGCTGGAGCAGTCGATCGACCAGTTGCAGAGCTTCCAGGAGTCCTCACACCTTCTGCACACCATGCCCAAACCCACGGTTGCCGCCATCAACGGAGCAGCTGCGGGCGCATCGCTTTCGATGACCATGGCCTGCGACTTTCGCCTGGCCGCCGAGCATGCGGTCTTTACGACGGCATTCGCACGCATCGGATTCTCGGGGGATTTCGGCGGTTCCTACTTCATGACCAAATTGCTCGGAACGGCCAAGGCGCGCGAGTTGTACATGCTAGGGGATCGTGTCGATGCCGAGGAAGCGCTGCGCATCGGACTCGTCACACGCGTGTTCAGCTCAGACACATTCCGCAAAGAGACGGCGGCTTTCGTGCAACGTCTGGTCGAGGGCCCACCGCTCTCGTACCGCTATATGAAGCGCAATCTCAATCTGGCACTCACCGCCAGCCTGCCCGACATCATGGATCTGGAAGCAGAGGCGATGATGCGCACCGCTCGAAGCGAGGACTTCGTCAAAGCCGTAGGTGCCTTCCTGAACAAGAAGAAGCCCAGTTTCGAGGGGCGTTGAGGGTAGGCAGTCCGGCAGAAGAACGCGCTACTGATTCGCCCTCTCGATCAACCCGTCGCGGAACCGACGGATACGTGCCGCGTTTGCACCCATATCGCCCAGGCCGACACGTGAGTTCGAGCGAATATCGACCAGCGATGACCTGTAGTCGATGTAGGTGATCCGGATCGCCATGTCGTCGACGAACTTGAAGACCTTCGAGACATCCTTTGCCTCCATCCGCCCCGCGCTCTTGCGCGCGTGCGTGATCTCCCAGCCGAGATCTTCGGCCACTTCCCGGGCGCGTTCGAATGCGATGATGCCTTCCCAGGGCACCTCGATCGGCTTCAGATCGGGATACGCTGCGCGCTGAAGCTCAGGTACGTCGGAGCCGCCGTCCGGGTACCGCAAGCCGTTGACTCGGCCTTCCCCGCCTCGGGCCCCAGCACCGAACTCCGGGGGTGTCTCGATGTCGGTCGTCACGTCGTGGATCGTCGGAGCTCCGGCACTGCCGCCGATCGAGCCGAGCAGCACGCCGAGCAACAAGACACCGAGCAGCGTGCTCGTCCACGCGAGGCCGCGACCCGTTCGTCCGGACGCGGCCCGTGTGTGCAAGAGTGCAGTGATGCCCAGCAGCAGAGCGAGCAGGCCGCCCGGCGCGACACCCACGGCGAAGAGCCAGAAGGCGGAGTAGGGCGAAAGCAGGCTGAGTTGGGCGCAAATCGGACCCGCCGCTGCTGCAAGAAGCGAAGTGCCGCCGATGAGAGCCGCGATTGTTGCGATGATGCTGCGCTTTTCCAAGCAGTTCTCCCCCAGTTCTGCCGGTGCGAAGACTACCACGCTGACGGAATTTCCCGCATCCCGGACGATTCGTGATAAATGTAGTCGATGCTTGGATCATTATTCGCCTGGATCGTGGCCGTCGCAGCCGGTACCGCGGCCGTGCTCTTTTTGCAGCGCTTTCGTTCCGAAGCCGAGCGTGTGGGTGCGCTCGAGGCGGAACTCGGAGTTGCGCGCGAAGAGATCGCGGCGGGGCGCAAGCGCGAACAGGAGCGCGGTGATGCGCAGAAGGGTCGCGCCCAGGAGATTGTCGAACTGCGCAAGCGGGTCGACAAGCTGAAGAAACGCGCCGGTCAGAGCCGAGCCGAGCAGGATGGTGCGGGTGAGCAGGTTGGGCGCATCCAGACCGAACTGCTCGAGGAGCGGGCTCGGCTGCGGACTCTGAACAAAGACCTCGAATCCGCCCGCGCTGAACTGGTTGCCGCGCGCGAGAAGTCTGCCGCGACCGACGCGGAATTGCAGGCCCTGAAGGCGGAACGAGCGTCGCGCCCTCTCGCAGACGACACTTCGATCGAGAAGCTCGATGCGCTGCGCGCCGAAGCCGAACGGGCGCAAGCCGCCGAGAAACGGGCAGAGAAGGCGGCCGCCAAGGCAAAGCGAGACGAGCTACGCCACAGGAAGCGCGCCGACAACCTCGACAAGGTGTACATGGTGCTTCGCGCCGAGCACGAACTCGTATGCGACGATTTGCGCACACAGACCGAAAAATTGGAGCGCTTGAGCGCGCTGAAGGTCGCCGTAATGGATCCGGTCCCGGAAGAGCCGACGCAGATTCCTACAGAAACCCCGATCGCGGGGATTCGACCGACCAGTAGCCCGGCGGACGCGCTAAAGACTTCCTGATCTCGATCAGAGGGGGTGGCTCGTGGAACAACGGCGACTGGGACGCACGGGACTTCGCGTTCCCGTGCTCTGTCTGGGAACCATGACGTTCGGTCTGCAGACCGAGGAGGCAGCATCCTTTGAGATGCTCGACCGCGCCTTCGAGGCGGGAGTCGACTTTCTCGATACCGCGGACGTCTATCCGCTCGGTGGCACCCTCGAAACTGTTGGCCGAACCGAAGAGATCATCGGCCGCTGGATGCGTGAACGCGGCAATCGTCAGCGCGTGCTGCTCGCGACCAAGTGCCGTGGCTCCATGGGGCCCGGTCCCAATGATCAGGGACTGTCCCGGCAGCACATCTTGGCGGCGGTCGAAGGGAGTCTGAAGCGGCTTCAGACCGATGTGATCGATCTGTACCAGACTCACTTCTTTGATCCCGATACGCCGATCGAAGAAACACTGCGCGCGCTCGACGATCTCGTGAGCCAGGGCAAGGTTCGTTATCTCGGATGCTCCAACTACCCCGCGTGGCGCCTGTCAGACGCGCTCGCCACGAGTGAACGCCTGGGATTGGCGCGCTACGACTCGATGCAATCGCGCTACAACCTTCTCTACCGCGAGATCGAGACTGAACTCATGCCCATGTGTCGCGATCAGGGGCTCGGCTTGCTGGCCTACAATCCTCTTGCCGGTGGCTTCCTGAGCGGCAAATACCGCAAGGGCGATGCGCCCGAGGACGGTACGCGTTTCACGCTCGGTACGGCCGCCAGGATGTACCAGTGGCGCTACTGGCAGGATGCGCAGTTCGATCTGGTGCACGAACTCGCCAAGACCGTCGAGCAACACGGGCTCGATCTGGTGACGACGGCCGTCGCCTGGGTGCTCGCTCAACCGGGGATCAGCTCGGCAATCATCGGTGCGAGCCGCGTCGAGCAACTCGATGCGTCGCTCGCCGCACCGGATCTCGAACTTCCCGATGAGGTACGCACAGCCTGCGACGCGCTGTTCTGGAAGCTTCCGCGTCGTCCCGTCGTGGAGGGGTACCGCTAGAATGGGCGGTAGACCGGTGAGCGGGACTGTGGGCTTCTCGGAGTTCTAACCCTACACAAAGTAGGTGGGTGACCACATAGCGACTCTGGGCTTCCTCGTTACTCGTCTCGGGATTCGAAAACCCCGGGATCGCGCATCGTGGCTTGCTCTCTCGTCGTCAGTGGCGGTCCCCGTAGCAATCATTGTAGGAAGAACTCCGAGCGTCCCACGGTCCGCTCACCTCGGCGGAGTCTACCACGATCTCCGCTAGAATCGATCGATTGTTTTGCTCTTCTGGAGAACTTTATGCACCGGCAAGACGGATGTATTTTCTGCCGTATCGTGAGCGGGGACGCACCTTCTCACCGTGTGTACGAAAACGACCTCGTGCTCGTATTCATGGACATCTTCCCGGTGACGGACGGACATACTCTTCTGATCACGAAAGAACATTTCGGCGATATCTTTGAAGCCAGCGAAGCTGCAATCGCAGCGGTCGCAAGCGTTTCCGTTCGCGTTGCGGCGGCGATCCGTCGGGAACTCGAACCCGATGGACTCGGTGTATTCCAACTCAACGGTGCGGCGGCCGGTCAGACGGTTTTCCACTATCACATGCATCTCATGCCGCGAAACGTGGGCGGAACACTGGCGTTGTCTACTCGCGTCGCCGGGGAGCCCGAGCGCCTGCAGGAGATCTCGCAGCGCCTCAGCGCGGTACTCGCGGGGGACGCATGATGCGCAGGGCGGCGGTTCCTCCGCGTACGGCCCTCGCAGTGGGAGAGCGGGTCTTTCTGCGCCATCCCATGGCGGGAGATCGCAGCGAGTTCACCGCAGCCGTGTGCCGCAGTCGCAAACAGCATCGTCCGTTCGTTTATGCGCCCAGTACCCGATCCGCGTTCGACGCCTATCTACAGCGACTGCGTCGAAGCTCACACGAAGGCTATCTGGTGTGCTCGCTGGAGACGCGTGCGATCGTCGGCATTATCAACATCAACGAGATCGTGCGAGGGGGTCTACAGAGCGGTTTTCTCGGCTATTACGCACTGGCGCCATTCGAAGGCAAGGGTCTGATGGCGGAAGGGCTCGAACTCGTGATCGAACGGGCATTTGAGAAACTCAAGCTTCATCGACTGGAAGCCAATATCCAGCCGGTGAACAAACGCTCGATCGCATTGGTTGAACGCAGCGGTTTTCAGCGCGAGGGCTTTTCATACCGCTATCTGAAGGTCGGGGGGCGCTGGCGAGACCATGAACGCTGGGCGATTCTGGCTGAAGGCAGGCGCCATTCCCGAGCGCGTTGAAGGTCTTGCGCGAGACCGGTCAACTGTGCCCGAAGTGCCAACGGGAACGGTCGAGCGCTGCGCGATCTGAACAGGAGAAAAGTCCGGATGGGCATTACGACGGGGATCATTCTCTACGAAGGAATGGAAGAACTGGATTTTGTAGGGCCGCTGGAAGTCTTCGGCATGGCGGGAAAGAACGAAGATGGAAACCGGGTGGTGAGTATCGCGGAGCACGATCCTGTCCGCGCCTGGAACGGCCTGACCGTCGTTCCCGACTACGATTTCGGCAACGCACCGCCTCTCGATGTAATGGTCGTACCCGGTGGTATGGGTAGTCGCGAACAGGCGAACAACGCCACACTGATCGACTACCTGCGCAAAGCAGCAGTGGACTGCCAGTGGGTGACCAGCGTCTGTACGGGTACGCTCTTATTGCACGAAGCGGGTGTGGCCAGAGGCAAGAACGTGACTACACACTGGAGCTTCATCGAAGCTCTGCGCGAGCGAGGGGATGTGACGGTCAAGGAAGACGTGCGCTACGTGCGCGATGGAAATCTCGTTACCGCCGCCGGCGTGTCGGCCGGTATCGATATGTCACTATGGGTCGTCGGCCAGATCTACGGTGCCGAGCACGCACGCCAGGTTCAACGCTTCATGGAGTACTACCCAGCTCCACCCTATCAGGCAGACGCCTAGCCGGCCGGGGAAGCACGACCGCGGATTGGGAGGCCCGGATCGGCCAACACATCGCACTTCGATCCATCCAGCGACGCATATCGGAGCGCGACTCTGGTAGGCTCCGCGCATGCCGAACCCGCTCTTGCAGACCGTGCTCGAACACGCCGAAACCTGCTGGCCAAAGCGCACAGTCGAGTCCCAGAAATGGGGTCAGGGTGGGATCGTGGAGAACATCGTCGACCTGGGTGTGGTGCGCGTCGCGCCACCCGAAGCGGAGATGCCATGGATCTACATCTCGGCGGGTGCGGCCACCGAGCCCATGGAAGATGGCTATGGAATTGAGTTCTTCATGCTGGCCGAGCACGAGGACTCGCTGGTGACGAAACTGGTTGCCATGGTCGCGCATCTGCACGCAGACCCGCGCTACCCGATTTCGCTGGGACAGGTGCTCGAGATCGGCCAACCCTGGCTCCCGGGAGCGAGCGCCGATCATCTACTGGTCTGTCTTGCCGATGCGCTGGGCCCGGAGTTCGAGTGGTGCTCCGATCCGGAGCGCACGATCCGTTTCGTCTGGTTGGTGCCGATTACCGCGAGTGAGGCGGTATTCGCCCGAGCGAACAACTACATCGCGCTACAGGAAAAGTTCGGTGCAAAGAAGATCGACCTGAGCAAGCGCGTGCGGGAATCGGTGGTCTAGGGTCCAGGCTTCTGGACCGGATATCTCACGAGCAGGCGACTCGGGATTCCGGTCGGTGCCGGATCTGGAAGGGCACGCTCTGGCCGTCGGGGCCGGTGCGATTGCGCAGTACGGTGGTCTCCGCTTCGAGACCTTCGAAGAGACCCTCGTCGAAGATCGCTCGCGCACGTCGGGTGTGCAGGCCGAGCGTCGAAGACGCGCCCGCCGCCAGAGTGGGCCCGAGCACGATGGCGGTTGTGCGTGACTCGCGCACTGCGCGCAGCAGACGCGACCAGATGGGGGTTCCGAGTCGATCGATCTCGGGCCGGGGGGCTCCCTCCAGATCGATCGTCACCAGGGCAAAGCCGGTCTTGAGCATGAGTTCAGCGGAACGCAGTGCGGCGCGAACCTGGGGCGGTCGCACCCAGAGCACGTTTTTCAAGTTCACACCGGAGCGCAGGAGAAAGCGCGGATCGAGGGAATTGGGCAAATCGATCCAGCCCACCAGTTCGCCGCGCGCAGTGGCGCCCGCGGCGACGCGATAGGCCAGGGAAGTTCGACCGGATGAAACCTCGCCCACGATCTCGATCAGTCGTCCCTGACCGAGTCGTTCAATGGGACGGAGGAGGTCGTCCGGGGGGAACGACTCCTCCGTCCCTGGGTTGGTTGTTTTCGAACGTTCCAAGATCGACGGTGCGGTTCCCCCTGCCAGGGGGAGGGGGGCACCGACGCGAACTCGACCCGCCAGTCCGGCTTCTCGAAGAACCTCCATGATCTGTTCGGTTCTTTCGGGGGGGCCGGGTGGCTGTTCTTCCCGCGCATGCGGGTTCGCGGGAAAAAGAGTGGGTGTATCAGGCCCGCTCTGTTGGATTTGCGCTTCCGCCCTCGATCTCATGGAAAGAGTTTCGCTTTTTATTCGTATTCTCGTCAAGAGTGGGCAAGGCCCCTCGGCAACGAAAACCGCGAATCGACCGGCTACCCGGTATCGTCTGCACATCGTGCGCCGCCACTGGATGCTCATCGCCACTCTCCTGCTCCTGGGGTCCCTCGTCTCGCTGGGAATCTGGGGCTTCTACCTCGAGCCGCGTTCCCTGCGCGTCCGCGAGTACGCCCTGGAGATCCCCGACTGGCCCCCTGCACTCGACGGTCTGCGCGTTGCACTGCTGGCGGATCTGCACGTCGGTTCACCGCATAACGGGATCGACCAGTTGAAACGGATCGTCGAGTGGACGAACGCAGCAGCGCCGGACCTGGTCCTGATCACGGGCGATATGGTCGTGGGCAGGATTCCCTTTTCGACCCCCGTGCCGATCGAGGACTGGACGGCCATTCTCGCGCAACTCTCGGCACCGCTGGGCACCTACATCGTTCTGGGGAATGAGGACTGGGCCTCCGGCGGTGGTCTGATTCGACGCGAACTCTTGAAGCACCCTTTGAACGTCTTGAACGACGAGTCGGCGCGCATCGAAGTGGATGGATTGGGCCTCTGGATCGTCGGTATCAGCGATCTGTGGCGCGCGCCGCACAATATCGAGCGCGCCTTTTCGCGCGTGAATGACGGTGCGCCCGTTCTGGCCATGACCCACAACCCCGATCTCTTTCCCGAGATTCCAGCGAGAGCCAGTCTCACGGTTGCGGGACACACCCACGGCGGTCAGGTGCGCTTTCCGCTGTTCGGGGCAGTGACGGTCACTTCGAGGTACGGGCAGCGCTACGTGAGGGGCCATATCGTCGAAGACGGCCGGCACCTCTTCGTGGCGACGGGAATCGGCCTGAGCGTGATGCCCGTGCGCATCGATGTGCCGCCCGAAATCCCGATCCTGAAGCTTCGCGGCCGTCGCTCGGGTTCCTGGGGGGATTACGATTCTCGAGATCTCGCCGAATCCGCCGACGGTGGGATAGACTCGCGCTGATGAGGAGGAAGTGATTATGAAAGCAGATGGTCCCAACGCCGAGCAGATCGAGTACTGGAACAAGCAAGCGGGTCTCAAGTGGGTCGAGCAACAGAAGGATCTCGACGCGTTGATCCTGCCTCTGGGGATGGAAGCCCTCGACCGCGCACGGGTCATCTCGGGTGAGTGCGTACTCGATGTCGGCTGCGGTACCGGACAGATGTCAGCACTGCTGGGTGAGCGCGTCGGAGATGCGGGTGAAGTCCTCGGTCTGGATATCTCCTCGCCCATGCTCGCACGTGCACGCGAGCGCTGCAGCGCTGCTGGGCTGACCAACGCGGACTTCCTGCAAGCGGACGGGCAGACGCATCGCTTCGACAATCCGCGCTTCGATCTTCTGTTCTCGCGTTTCGGTGTGATGTTCTTTGCCGAACCCGACGCGGCTTTTTCCAATCTTCGCAACGCGCTCGTACCTGGCGGGCGCGTCGCGTTTGTTTGCTGGCAGGGAATCGCGCGCAATGCCTGGATGCGTGAACCCATGATGGCCGGTTTCAAGCACCTTCCACCTCCAACGCCCCCGAAGCCGGGTGCACCCGGACCTTTTGCCTTTGCGGATCCGGATCGCGTTCGCAGCATCCTCGAGACTGCGGGATTTCGCGCGATCGAAATCGAATCCGTCGAGCGCGAGTTGACCGTCGGGACCGATCTCGATCAGGCGACGGATTTCCTGCTGAATATCGGCCCGCTCAGCGCAGCCATGCGCGAGTCCACACCCGAGGTGCGCGAGGCGGTTCGAAACGAGGTGAGTCGTGCTCTCGAGGGCTCCGCCAGAGCTGATGGCGTGCATCTCGATTCGGCCGCCTGGATCGTCAGCGCGCAGACAGAAGGGGCGGATTCCTGATCCGGTCGGCACTCTTTGCCTGTATCGCCGCGTTGGTTCTCGCGTGTGCGCTGCTTCCGAGCGCGGGCCCGCATTTCGACTACCCACTCACGCGCCGGTCTGAAACGGTCGACGACTATCATGGTACGCGGGTAGCCGATCCCTATCGCTGGCTCGAAGAACTCGATAGCGACGAGACCCGAGACTGGATCCGCGCTCAGAATGAACTGAGCTTTGCTCACCTGCGCAGTCTTCCGCAGCGCGATCCGATCGAAAAGCGCCTGACGCAGTTGTGGAACTTCGAACGTTTCGGCCTGCCGTTTCGCGAAGGTGAGCGCTACTTCTACTCGCACAACGACGGTTTGCAGAACCAGAGCGTGCTCTACGTCGCCGAAACACTCGGGGGTCGTGCGCGCGTGCTACTCAATCCGAACGAACTTTCGGACGACGGTACTATCGCGTTGGCCGGCTATGCGGTCAGTCCCGACGGTCGCCACCTGGCCTACGGTTTATCGGAATCAGGTTCGGACTGGAGTACCTGGCACGTGCGCGATGTCGAGACGGGCCGTGATCTTCCGGATCGTCTGGACTGGCTCAAGTTCACAGGTGCGAGTTTCGCCCGCGATTCTTCCGGCTTCTACTACTCGCGTTACGAGGCGCCGCCTGAGGGCGAGGCTCTCGCGGCGGAGAATCCCTCCCACGAGGTCTTCTTTCATCGCCTCGGTCAAGCGCAGTCCAGTGATGAGCGGGTCTATCGGCGCGACGATGCCCGTCGCTGGCTCCTCAGTCCCAGGGTGAGCGAAGACGATCGCTACCTGTTGATCTGGGCGCGCCCCGAAGGCGAGCGCGACAATGGACTGTTCTACCGGGATCGCACGTTACCCGATGGCGAGATGATCGAGCTTCTGAACGGATTTGATGCCCGTTACTCGTTCATCGACAACGACGGGCCTGTCTTCTGGGTGATGACGAATTTGAATGCGCCTCGGGGTCGGGTCGTGGCGATCGACACGCGCGCACCCGAACCAGAGAACTGGCGCGTCCTGATTCCAGAGAACGATCACACCCTGCGTGCGGTCAGACGTGTGGGAGATCGCCTGATCGCCAGTTACCTGGCCGATGCCCGCAGTCGCGTGTTCGTATACGACACGAAGGGAAACCTCGAACGTGAGCTGGAACTGCCCGGTCTCGGCACGGCTGGCGGGTTTCGAGGTGAATCCGGCGACTCCGAGACCTTCTTCGCGTTCACGAGTCAGACGCGCCCGCGGACGCTGTACAGGCACGATGTATCGACTGGAGAGACGACGCTCTTCAAAGCACCACAGGTCGACTTTGATCCCGAAGCCTTCGAGGCCAATCAGGTGTTCTTTCGCAGCAAGGACGGCACTCGCGTGCCGATGTTTCTCGTCCACAAGAAAGGCCTGGTACGAGACGGCCGCAACCCGACGCTGATGAACGGTTACGGCGGATTCAATATCTCCGTCACCCCCTATTTCTCGCTGACCCATATCGTCTGGATGGAGATGGGAGGTGTAGTGGCCCTGCCGAACTTGCGCGGTGGGGGAGAGTACGGCGAGCAATGGCATCGCGCCGGGATGAAGGCGAACAAGCAGAATGTTTTCGATGACTTCATCGCAGCTGCGGAGTATCTGATCGCGAACGGATACACGGATCCGTCGCGGCTCGCGATCTCGGGTCGCAGCAACGGCGGGCTTCTCGTGGGGGCCGTGATGCTGCAGCGACCGGACCTCTTCGCCGCAGCCCTGCCGGGAGTCGGGGTGATGGACATGCTGCGCTTTCACAAGTTCACGATCGGCTGGGCCTGGACTGCCGAATACGGGTCCTCCGATGACCCCGAAGAGTTCCCGTTTCTATACGCGTATTCGCCACTGCATCGGCTCAGGCCGGGCACGCGCTATCCGGCGACCTTGATCCACACGTCCGATCACGACGATCGAGTGGTCCCGGCACACAGCTACAAGTTCGCCGCCGCGCTCCAGGCCGCCCAGGTTCCGGGTACACCCGCGCTGATTCGCATCGCAGTCGAAGCGGGACACGGGGCCGGGAAACCCACGGCCAAGCGCATAGAAGAGGCCGCGGATCTCCAGGCGTTTCTGGCACACCGGCTCGGGATGGATGCATCCTTGCTCGGGCGCTGAAGGTCCGCCGATGGTAGGTTTCGCTGTCATGTTTCAACGCAAGGCAATCTTCTGGATTCTCGCTAGTCTGCTCGTGCTCAGCGGCTGCCAGACCTTCGAGACTTTCGGCGATCCGGCTTATGACGGACCGAGTATCTACAGCGGTACGCGTCGCAATCTGACCTTCGTCGGGAGCGGTGTCTTGAACCTGTCGATGTTCATGGTCAGCCTGGGAGTGATCGATTTCCCGTTCAGCTTTGTCGCCGATACGCTCCTGCTTCCGGTGACGATCCCCCGCTGGAATCAGGCCGGACAGAGCAAGTTCGCAAGGGAACGTGTCGACCAGGAGGTCGCGAGTCCGGTCCAGGTCGAACCGGGTGAAGCGCCTCAGGAGATCGCCGAGCGACTCTTCGCGATCTGTCAGAAGCGCGGCGAACAGTTGGATCCATCGCTCACGGACTGCTATTCGATCGCGGCACGCATCGAATTGAAACGCCAGGACGAAGAAGTACGGGCTTTCAGCGGTGCCGAGTACAAGCCTGAGATCCGCCACAGCATCAAGCGGGCGAGCTACCAGGGCGATTTCATGACGTATCGCGATGTGAGCTATGAAGTCAGCGGCGAAACGGTGCGCATTCGCGCGATGCGGGCCACCGCGTTTTCTCGGGAGCGCTTGCCTGTCTACTTCGTCGTGGGGCCGAGTGCGGATGGCCAGTGGCGCATCCTAGAAGAATCGAGCCCGGGCTGGCCCTGAGATGCTTCCGCTCGAGACGATTGCGGAACTGCTGAGCAGATCCGGCCACCCGATCCACGCGACGCAGATGCGTTCGCTGGCGGCGCGTGAAGAGATGCGAATCGACGGCTTCTGGGAGGACCTGGGCGCCTCCAGCGTCTGGGGTGCGAGCGATTCGATCGCCAGTCTTCAGCTTCCCGATTCCGAACAGGAGCAGCACTTTCGTCGCGCGCTCTTCCAGGTGGCCGAAGAGATGGAATTGCGCGGCGTCGGCAGCGCGGAATCCAAGGCCTATTTCGAACGCATGCGCGCCAGTTAGTCAGGAACTCTCTTCGAGCGCCACAGTTTTGGCCCAGCGGTAGTCCGCCTTGCCGCTCGGGCTGCGCTGGATTTCGTCCCGGAAGATGAAGCACTTGGGGAACTTGTAGCGAGCGATGTGTCGCGAGCATTCTTCGAGCAACTCTTCTTCACTCGCGCCCACACCGTCGCGAAGTCTCACGATCGCCACGACTTCATTGCCCCAACGCTCACTGGGTCGGCCGCAGACTACGGCGTCGTAGACCGCGCTGTGTGCCTTCAGCGCGTGCTCGACCTCTTCGGCGAATATCTTCTCACCGCCGGAGTTGATCGTCACTGAATCGCGGCCGTGCAGTTCCAGGATTCCGTCGGCGCGAATTCCGGCTCGGTCCCCCGGGACCGAGTAACGCACACCGTCGACGCTGGGAAAGGTGCGCTCAGTCTTCGCCTGGTCACCCAGGTATCCCAGTGGAACGCGTCCGGTCTGGGCGAACCAGCCGAGTTCGGAGTCGCCCGGCTTCAAGAGGCGGGTCAGGCCCTCGTCGAGAACGCACGCATCGGGGGCCAGTTTGAAAGAGCCGGTCGAGGCTCCGGATTGCCTCGTGCTGATGTTCGTGCCCTGCGAACCGGTTTCCGAAGAACCCACGCTGTCGACGATCATCAGATGGGGAATCAGCTCGAGCAATTCCTGTTTCAAGGAAGCGTTCAGTGCGGCCCCGCCCGTGACGATGGCCCGCAGGCTCGAGAGGTCGTAGCTCTTCTTGCGCAACTGGTCGATCAGGGGCCGACCGAATGCATCGCCCACGATCAGCATCGAAGTCACCTTTTCGCGCTCGATCGTAGAGAGCAGGTCGTCGGGATCGAGGCGAACCGTGTCTTCCTGGATCACGACGGTACCGCCGTTGTGGAAGGCGAAAAAGGACGACCAGTGCGCGGCACCGTGCATCATCGGCGGGGCGGGCAGGGAGCGTTGCGCCTTCTTTTGGGCGCGTTCGGTAAAGGTCTCGAGGTCGGTGATCACGGCGCCATCTGAGGTCCGGCCGCCGAGTGCGGCGACCAGGATCTCGCCCTGGCGCCACAACACGCCCTTGGGCATGCCGGTCGTTCCTCCCGTGTACAGGATGTACAGATCGTCGGGGGAGGTCTCGTTCTCGGGCTTCTCCGGCGAGGACGAAGCCAGGGCGGTGTCGTAGTCGATCGCACCTGGCAAGAGAGCTTCACCGGACTCGTCGGCCACCTGGATCAGCACCTGCAGATCCGGAAGATCGGAGCGGATCTTCGAGAGAGTCGGGGCGAAGCTGGCGTGGTACACGATGGCGCGCGATCCCGCGTCGCGCAGCAGGTAGATCAGTTCCTCCTCGACATAGCGGTAATTCACATTGAAGGGCACGGTGCGCGACTTGTAACTCGCGATCATGCTCTCGAGGTACTCATTGCAGTTGTACATGTAGAGGGCGACGTGATCCTGGCCCGATTGCCAGTTGGCCAGTTCACCGCGTCCCTTGCGCAGGCCGAGTCCCGTGCTGTTCAAATAGTTCGCCAGCCGGTTCGTGCGCTGATTCACGTCGGCGTAACTCAGGCGACGATCCTGCCAGACGATGCACTCGCGCTCGGGTACCGCATCTGCGATGACCTCGAAAACCTGTCCCAGACTGAACTCCATGCTCCCTCCTCGACCTGCGTCTCCACTTATCCTGCACGAACTTGCCCGGCGAGTCATCTCGTGCAGTCGCGGCGATCGCGGGTTAGTCTGGCTCCGATGCCGACCCAGCCATGGACACCCGGGAGAGCGACTCCCGCGGGTACACGTCGATTCGCGGAGCGCTTTCCGCATCTGCCCGGTCACTTCCGCACTCCGGATCGACTGAGCTTGTCTTCACTGGGTCTGGGGACGAAACCCGGGGAGCCAGGCGGGGTCGACGACATGCTGTACCGGACGGCTGTGCCGATGTTGCTCGACGGTGGCATCAATGTCTTCGATAGCGCGCCCGCCTATCGCATGCAGTCGAGTGAACGAACACTGGGCAGTGCGCTCGAACGCGTCTTCGCCCGGGGAGAGATACAGCGCGACGAGATCTTCGTGATCAGCAAGGGCGGCTACCTGACCGTCGACCCGGACAGCCCCGCCGCGGCCCGCGGTGGGCATCGCTATCTGATCGAAACCTACGTGGACACCGGGCTCATCGATCCCCGTGAGACCGTCAACGGGATTCACGCCATGAATCCCCGCTTCCTGTTGGACCAGGTCGAGCGCAGTCGCGCGAATCTGCGCCTCGAGACGATCGACCTGTACTGCATCGAGGAGCCGGAACTACACCTGCACGCCCGCGGTCCCAGCGAGTTTTCCCTGCTCCTGCGCGAGTGCTTCGAGGCACTCGAGGGTGCGGTGAGTTCGGGTGCGATTGCCAGCTACGGATTGGCTACATGGAACGGTCTGCTGCTCCCGCACGACGAGCGCGGACATCTCTCGATCGTCGATGTCTTCGACGCGGCCCTCGAGGTGGGTGGTCCCGACCACCACCTGCGGGGCATCATGGTGCCTTACAGCGTGGCCCTCGGAGAAGCCAAGGGAGGCGATACGCAATTCGTGCCTTTCGGAAACTCCACCGGTGTCTTCGATACGCTGAACGAGACGGGGACCGCCGTATTTGCGATCGCGCCGCTCGCGCGCGGGCGTGCGGTGCGGGGGCTGCCCGAGTTTTTGACCCAGAGCTTCCCCGAGTGCACGACCGATGCGCAGTGCTGTCTGCAGTTCGCTCGCAGCACGCCGACGGTCACGACCACATTGGTGGGGATGCGCGAACCCGGGCATATCGAAAGCAATCTGGAGCTATTGAAGCACCCGCCGGCCGAACCCGAGCTGATCGAACGTCTCTTTCGTCAGGCGCGCGACGATCGCCCGGCTACCTGATCAGATGCTCTGATCCTGGCGTCGTCGCAACTCCCTACGCCTCAGCTTGCCCGATGCAGTTCGCGGAAGTTCAGTCGCGACTTCGAAGCTACGCGGTACTTTGAACGCCGCAAGCCGTGCTCGCGCCCAGCGTTCCAGCTCGCTCGAGTCGAAACTCGCCCGGTCGCGTAGCACGACGACGGCGTGCACGCGCTGGCCCCAGTGCGGATCTGCACGCGCAATCACTCCCACCTCTCGCACCTGCGGGTGTTTGAGCAGAACGGATTCGACTTCCGCTGGATACACGTTTTCGCCGCCAGAAACGATCAGGTCGGTGCGGCGCTCGAGCACGCTCAGAAATCTGCTCCGATCGAGCATCCCCACGTCGCCGGTGTAGAGCCAGCCCTCGCGTAGAACCCTCGCGTTCGCATCGGGTCGATCGAGGTAGCCCGACATGACCTGCGGTCCGCGTACCCGGATTTCCCCCGCAGTGTCCGGCGGAAGTTCTTTGCCTTCGTCGTCGACGATCTGGATTTCGACGCCGGGCAAAGCTCGGCCTGCACTTTCGGAGGGGTCGCCCTCCGAGGGTGCGAGCGTTGCTACCTGTGAAGCGGCCTCCGTCAACCCGTAGGTAGGAGCGACCGGAATACCTCGTTCGCGACAAGTGGCGAGCAGAGGCGCCGGGATCGGTCCGCCGCCCAGTAAAACGACCCGAAGAGCTGGGGGCGTCTCGAACCCGGAATCGATCTCGAGCACGCGTTGCAGCATCGTGGGTACGAGAGAGACGATTCGGACTCGATCTTCAGCCAGAGCGCGCGCAACGGCTTCCGCTTCGAAGCGCTCGTGTAGCAGCATCGTCGTTCCGTAGATTGCACTGCGAAGTGCAATTGCCAGACCACCGACGTGATACAGCGGCATCGCGCAGAGCCAGCGATCGTCCTCACACACTCCGAGTCGTTCTGCCGAAGCCTTCGCACTTGCCAATTGATTGGCCAGGCTGAGTCGCACGCCTTTGCTTCGGCCCGTCGTTCCGGACGTGAACAGGATCGCCTGATCCATGGACGGGTCCGGCGCGTCGCAGAACGGACCCGGAGTCTCGATCGTCGAGTGCAGGCTCTGCGCGTCGATTGCGATCAGGCCGTCGACTTCCCGAGCCGCCAGGGAAGCGCTCTGTGCGTATTCGGCAGAAGAGATCAGCAGCGTTGATCCGGAGTCTTCGAGCAGCTCGCGCAACTCGCCGGCGAGGAGCCGCGTGTTGAGTGGAATGAGCGTCGCCTCCAGGCCCGGAAGGGCGTGCAGGAGTTCGACGAGCAACGGATCGTTTCCGAGCAACACGGCGACCCGATCACCACTGCGCACACCCAGCGTGCGCAGCTTGCAAGCCAGAGAGCGCGCGCGCTGGTCAAGTCGCGCGTACGTCCAGGTGAACTCGGGTGTGATCAGGGCCAGGTGTTCAGCACGGCCGGCCGGGCGCGCACCCGTCCAGCGAGTGAAGTCTGTCAATTCCCTGTCTCTAATCCCAGGCCCGGGAGCGAAGGGATGCGAAGCTCGCCGTTCCTCGTCGTGAGGAAGTCCGGGAACTGGATATTCAGGGTCGTACTGGAGTCGAGACCGCTCGCGAGCGTCGCGTCGCCGACGGCTGCGGCCAGGTGCAAGGCGGCTGCGGTGCCGACCGGTCCGTCGAGTGTCGTGGTGACGAAGCTGCGGACCTGCACGCGCATCGCGGCTCTGGCCAGACGCGCACTCGCGCGCAGACCGCCGAGAACCATCGGCTTCAATACCGCGATGTGTGCGCTCTGGCCGCCGAGCAGATCCGCGCGTCCCTCTTCACGCGCCAGGGACTCATCGGCTGCCAGGGGTACGGAGCTCGCAGCGTACAGACGTTTCGCATCCGTCCGTTCTGTGGCGGCCAGCGGTTGTTCGATCAGTTCGACCAGAGGGGCCAGGACTTCGAGTGCCTTGCGGGCTCGAGCGAAGCTCCAGCTACCATTGGCATCGACGCGCAAGCGCATCTTCGGGCCCAGGGTTTCACGGACGGCTCGGAGTCGCTTGACGTCGGCTTCCAGATTCGTTCCCAGCTTCAGCTTCAGGGTTCGATAGCCGCGTCGAGCCGCCTCACTGCAGGAGCGAACGGTGGCGGCGAGGTCCTGCGCGGAGACCAATGCGTTGACTGCGACCCGCTCGCGCGGAGTTCTTGCGAGTAGGGCCGCCAGCGGAAGGGATTTCTTGCGCGCCTCCAGATCGTGAAGCGCTACGTCGAGTGCGCATCGCGCAGCCGGTGCATGCGGCCAACGCTTCTCCAGTTCATCCAGTATCTCGTCGAAAGACGCGCGCTGTCCGCGAAGCGCGGTGCGCGCCTCCTCGAGCGAGCGCACGCACTTCTCGAGCGATTCCGTGCCCGCACTCGGCAGCGGAAGGGCCTCACCACATCCACTCGCCGCGTCAGCGTCGCGGATCCGCACCAGGAACCCGCAGCGTTCCTCGATGTTCTCCTTCGCAGTCCTCAGCGGAAGCCGGAGCGAATACCGAACGGGCTCAAACTCGATCTGTTCCAGCTTCAAAATGCGATTCCCAGTGCCCAGAGCAGGCCGAAGACGCTGTGCAGGCGCGCAGTGTGGGCAAGGAGCAGATTGAACTCGGGACCGGTCCGAGCGTCGCGTACGTGTCGGATCAGCTGAATCCCCAGCGGCAGACTCAGCCAGGCCGCGGCCGGTGGGATCGAACCCTGAACGGGAAGCACCAGCACGAGCGGCGCAGAAAACGCCATCCCGATCAAGAGTGCGTAGAGCACTCGTGTCCGGGCGGCCCCGAGTCGTACGGCCAGTGTGCGCTTGCCGACTGGCGAGTCGCTTTCGATATCGCGCAGATTGTTGACCAGCATGATGCAGGTAACCAGAAGACCGACCGGAACCGAGGCGCGCAGAGCCAGACCCGAGAGCGAACCGGTGTGCAGAAAACTCGTCCCTGTTACTGCGATCACACCGAAGAACACAAAGGCCGCGACTTCCCCGAGTCCGTGTGTCGACAGCGGAAAAGGTCCTCCCGAGTAGGCGACGGCTGCGACGACGGAAGCGAGGCCGATCCAGAAGATCGGCCAGCCACCGATCGAGACCAGATACGTCCCGCATGCGACGGCGAGTGCGAAGGAGATCGCGGCACCGACCGTCACCTGGCGATGACTCAGAAGGCCCGCCTGGGTTACACGCGTGGGGCCGATCCGTGCCTCGGTGTCGACACCCCGGGAAAAGTCGATCGCATCGTTGGCCAGGTTCGTGCCGATCTGAAGCAAGAGCGCTGCGAGCCCGCAGACGAAGGCGACGGCGCTGGAGAAGCCAGCTTCCGCCCACGCGACCGCACAACCGACGAGTACCGGAACGAGTGAAGCACCCAGCGTCCGCGGCCGGATGGCCAACCCCCAGACTTCGAGAGCAGACGGAGGTCCGCTGTCCGAGGTGCTCGCGCTCACAGGGACCTACGCGAAGCGTCGCTCGCGACGAACTCGCACACTTCGCTCAACCAGGCTTCGGGATGCTCCAGATGCGTCGTATGACCGCTTCGCGGCACGATCTTCTGGCGCGCGTCCGGAAGCGCGCTGCACATCTGCGCGCCGATCTCGCGGAACTTCGGATCTTCTTCGCCCGCCAGCAAGAGCACGGGCAGGTCGACCTGGTCGAGTTGGTCCCAGAAGGACGGCTGCTGGCCCGTGCCGAGCCCGCGAAGGCACGCCGCGAGCGCTCGGGGCGAGTTGTGCAGACGCTGTTCGCGCGCTTCGAGCAGGCGCCGGGCACCGATTCTCTTCTGCGAGGCGAATAGCGGCAGACCCATCCAGAAGTCGACGAAGTTGGACAGGGGCTCAGTCTCGATTCGGCGCGCGAGTTCTTCATCGGAGTGCACCCGTGCGGCGCGTTCTTCCGGATCGGCCAGTCCTGGGGATGCGCCTTCCAGGATCAACCCGGACATGCGTTCGGAAAAACGCGTCGCAGCACCCAGAGCGACGCGTCCGCCCATCGAGTAGCCGATCCATGTGGCCTGTTGCACGCCACAGGTATCGAGCAGTTCGACCAGGTCGTTCGCGTTTTCGCTGAGTTCGTAGCGTTTCGCTTCCTCGCAGGGCGAAGAGTCCCCGTGGCCGATCAGGTCGGGAACCAGGACGCGATGCGCACGCGCGAGAGTGTCGAGCAGTTCCGATCCCCACGTGCGGCCACAACCGGTGAATCCGTGCGCGAGCAGAAGGACTGGGCCCGCGCCGAGATCCGCGTAGCGCAGGGTATGTCCGTCTCGCAGTTTCAGCTCTGCCACGATCAAGTCCCCTGTATCAGCGCTTGCCGCACGCTCTCGGAGAGTTCACGGTGTAACGCGGCGTTGCGCTTCCGATCCGTCCGCACGATCAGGAAGTCCAATCCCGGATGCGCCAGCGCCGTCCCGAGAGCGGATTCGAGATCCTTGGCATCTCCAACCTCGGAGCAAGTGACACCGAAACCGGAAACGACTTCGGAGAGTCGCAGCCCGTGCGGTGTGCCGAAGTGGCGTTCGTAGGCTTGCGGCTTCGCGGCATCTGCAACCGGGAGCATTTCGAAGATTCCGCCGCCGTCGTTGTCGATCACCACGACCGTGAGGTTCGCATCGACTCGCCTGGCCAGCGCGAGAGCGCCCACGTCGTGAAGCAGTGCCAGATCACCGATCAGCAAGACACTTGGTGCGCGCGAACCGCAGGCGTGTCCCAGAGCGCACGATAGCGTGCCGTCGATGCCGTTTGCGCCGCGATTCGCCACAAAGCGCACCGCACTCCCGCTCGACGGCCAGAAAGCATCGACGTCGCGTACAGGCATGCTGCTGGCGCAGATCAATTGAGTCCCGGTGGGAAGTGTCCGTGCGAGGGCTCGAACGGTCTCCGGTTCGCTCAACTCATCGGTCTGTTTCAGAACGCGATCCAGGGTGGCCCGTGCTCGCTGTCCAGCATCGAACCAGATGCGCGTGAACTCTCCCTGTTTGCAGGTGCGCGGCTCGCAGCGCCGCAGGAGTTCGCGCGAAACGCGCAGCGGATCTCCCCTTACGAGCTGGGTTGCAAGTGCGGTCGGCTCCGGCCAGTCGTGCGGACAGATCGCGATCTGCAGGATTTCCGGGTGACGTTCGAGAAACAACCTCACGGCTTTGGATGTCGGCATATCTCCGAACCGGAGAACGACTCTCGGAGCGTTTTCATCGACAAAGCTCTCGCAGCGCAGTACGGCGTCGTGGGCATCGACCAGTCTTTCTCGGTCGTGCATTCCGCAGCGCAGCTGGGAAAGTGGTTCGGCGAGGAGCGGCCAGTCGAGAGCGCGCGATAGTTCTGCGATGGCCTCTCGGAGTTCGGAATTCTCGGGAAGTGGACCGGCCACCAGCCAGCCCGCTTGCTCCGAACGCAGCGTTTCCGCCAGCTCATCTAGATCGGCCGGTGTCGGAATGGGAGGCGCCGAAGCCGAAACCCGCACCAGTGGTGATTCCTCGCGGCCCCGCAGCGCCAATTCACTCAACCGCGCCAACGCCGCCGATTGCTCGGGGTTTTCGAGCGGCGCAAGTGGCTCGCGAAAAACGGCGTTGAGCTGTACCGGTCCGCGCGGCGAGCCGTTCGCCGCCGCGCAGGCGCGATCACATAGTGCGCGAACCGCGCGCAGGACGTGATCGTCGGCGATCGGTACCGGCAGTTCGGCGTAGAATCGCAGGTAGCCCGAGTACAGCCCCGTTTGATCGATGGTCTGGCCTGCACCGCACTCGCGCAGTTCGGGCGGTCGATCTGCAGTGAGCGCGATCAGCCCAATTCCGCTGTAGTGCGCCTCCACGATGGCCGGTAGATAGTTGGCGGCGGCCGTTCCAGAAGTGCAGACGAGTGCAACCGGCTCGTCGCTCGCGCGCGCCAGGCCCAGAGCAAAAAAGCCAGCTGAGCGCTCGTCGAGCACCGAGCAGTCTTCGATTTCAGCGTTTTCCGCGAAGGCAAGAGCCAGAGGTGCGGAGCGCGATCCCGGGGAGACCACACACCGGCGTACACCGGAGCGCGCCAACTCATCGACGATGGCGCAGGCGAAAGCCAGGCTGAAGTTCAGCTCTCGCACGCGCGTTCCAGCGCATCGCTGAGCGCTGAGAGCTTCAGCCGTGTTTCTGCCGCTTCGGTAGTCGGTTGCGAGTCTTCGACGATGCCCGCCCCCGCGTAGAGTCGCGCGGAGTTCTCCTGGAGTAGACCGCAGCGCAGAGCCACCCACATCTCGCCGCGGCCCTGCGCATCGAACCAGCCGATCGGGCCCGCATACCAACCGCGGTCAAAGTCCTCGATCTCTCGGATCACATCGAGTGCAGCCTCTCGCGGAGTGCCACCGACGGCCGGGGTCGGGTGAAGCTGAGCCGTTGCATCCAGGATGTGCACCTCTTCGTGAATCCGGCCGCGAAGCTCTGTGAGTAGATGCTGCGCGCGTCCGGCACCGATCAGTTCCGGTTCCTCCGGAACCTGCACGCGATCACAGAACTGCGCCAGCACAGTCTTGATCGCACGCACGACGTAGGCGTGTTCGTCGCGGTCCTTGGCTGAGGCCCGCAGATTGCCACCCGGGGCACAGGTGCCCGCAACCGCAGCTGCACTCATCTCCTCGCCGTGCAGGCACACGAGCTGCTCCGGCGTGGAGCCGACGAAGGTGCTGTCTCCGACACCCTGAGCGTAGGTCATGCAACCCGGGTGGGCGGCGCGTAGTTCGCGCAGGATCGAAGCGATGGGGCGCGGCCCGTGCAACGCGATCCGTTCGCGATCCGCAAGTACGACCTTGCGGGCGCGCCCGTCTTTGATCGCCTGCAGAACGCGAACGGTGTTTGCGGCGTAGCGCGAGTCAAGCCCGTCAGCGGCGGGCGCCGAGAGCGTGGGGAGCGTCGCGTCGGCGGTTTCCGTCTTCTCGAGCAACTGTGCCCAGCGTTTGACGAAGCGATGTGCGAGTACATCCGGGTCGTCGTCCGGTGATACGCGCACCGCCCAGCACAGACTCACGAGGCCGTCGCGTCTGGAGATCATCAGTTCGGGCAAGGTGAATCGGGCCAGGCCGAATGGACGCCAGGCGGAGTCGAGAGTTCGCACGGTCTTCGTGTCGAATGCGATCCCGCCGACCAGTTGCGGTTGAAGCACCGCATCCGGCTCGAACTCGATCTCCCCGAAAAGACGACGACACGCGTCGTCGAGGTTTTCTGCTTGCGACACGGTCTGCGCTTCGACTTCGGCGCAGCATCCGATCGCGAGCAGATCGAAGTCCCGCGCAGGGCAGCTTGCCAGGAAGCGCCGCTCGGTTCGACGTTCGGCCGCAGCGAAGATCTCGGTCAGGTTCGGTAGCTCGGGGAGCAGTTCACTTTGCACGAAGATCGCGGAGCGACCGAGCTCGCGTGCGCGGCGAATACCCCGGTTCAACGCCTCCATGTACCCGGACGACGAAGAGGTCGAGGAGTTCGTTAGCTCGAAGGTGGACATCAAGCTCTCTTCGCAAACAGGATCTGCGCTGAACCGAAGAGCTTGACGCGTTTCTCGACGCTCGGAAAACCCACATGTGCCAGAAGTGCGCGGATTTCCGGCTCAGACGGCAGATAGCTGGTGGAGGCCGGCAAATAGCGATACGCCTCTGCATCCGAGATCAGTGCGCCGATCATCGGGACCAGGCGTTTGAAATGCAGATTGTGTCCCCACCTCATGAGTGCCGAGCGCGGTTCGTCCACTTCGAGCACGACCAGGCGTCCACCCGGCACCAGCACACGCGCACATTCCGCGAGTGTTTCTTCCAGACGGTCGAAGTTCCGCAGGGCAAATCCGCAGGTCACAACATCGATGCACGCATCAGAAACGGGCAGGGCCGCGCCATCCGCTTGTACGTACAGACCGCTCTGGCAGCGCTCGCGAGCGGCCCGCAACATTCCCTGCGATAGATCCATCGCGAGCACGGAGGCGCCTCTGGAACGACATAGTTCGGCCAGATCGCCGGTGCCGCTGGCCAGGTCGAGCACGCGCGTTCCCGAGCGGACTCCCGCGCTCGAGACGGCTTCGCGTCGCCAGCGCTGATCCTGTCCCAGCGTCATCAAGCGGTTCACCAGGTCGTAGCGCGGGGCAATGCGGTCGAACATGCGGCGCACGAACTCGCGCTTTTCACCCGGTGCAGGTAGAGCGTTCACGTTCAACTGCCCCAGGAGACGCGAAGGCGACGGCCTTCGGTGGCTTCGAGTGCGGCCTTCAGGGCTTCGCTGTCTCCGCTTCCGTCGAGTCGCGCGCGGGCACGTTGGATCAGCGTTCGCTGGAAGTGCAGCGCGACCAGGGTCGTCACGGAGGGAAGCAATTGACGAAAGGCCTCGGTCACCTGCTCGCGAGGCCCGGTTTCGTCTTCGTCACCGGGGTGTCGGATGTAGCGGTCAAAGAGGTCGATTGCCCGGTCGGTTATCTCGGCAACGTGATCGGCGTGTTCGAGCGCGAGCGGCATGAGCTCGTGCAGGGGAAAGCCGTGATCGAGTAGCAGTCTGGCGGACTCGACGGTGCGCAGATCCGAGTCGGTGTACAGAGACTCGTCTTCACTGGGGGCGGGTTCCAGCAGCCCGGCGCGATCCAGGACTTCGAGCAACATCTCGGGCACTCCGGAACTCGCCGCGAGCTGGCTGCGCGTGTAGCTGCGATCGCCTTCCGCTTCCGCCAGCGCACCCTGGAGAGCTTCGCGCAGTCCCGCGTCGGCCGTTTCGGCTTCGGGGCGATCGATCACCCGACGCACGGCTTCCAGGGTGAACCCCTGTTTGTTGAGCTGGCGGATCCGACGCAGGCGCTCCAGGTGATCCTCGCCGTAGATGGCGATTCGCCCGCGTCGCTCGGGCGCGGGCAGCAAGCCGCGCGCCTGGTAGAAGCGCACTGTGTCCACGCTGACACCGGCCGCGCGCGCGATTTCGTCGACTCGATACTCCATCTTATGATTGTCAGAGTATCTACTCTCAAGGTTAGCCGCCAGCGGGATCGGCATTTCCTACCCTGAAGGCCATGGGTGAGCACAGAGCTGAGTCAGAGAGCGTTCTGGCGGACGAGATCCGGGCGCAGTCCGCGGTCCTGAAGCGCTTTCGCGCCGTTTCGGGAGCGCAGGTTCAACGCCTGGGTCGGGAACTGGCGGACCTCCGGCCAGTGGGGGTCCTGATCGCGGCCCGCGGCAGCTCAGACCACGCCGCCGTCTACGCCAAATACCTGTTTGGTGCCCGGCTCGGTCTGCCGGTGGTTCTGGCCACGCCTTCGCTGTTCACGCTGTACGAACGGCCGCCTCGAGTGACCGGCTGGTTGGCGATTGCAATCTCACAATCGGGGGCGTCGCCCGACGTGATCTCGGTGCTCGCCGAGGCCGCACGCCAGGGTTGTTCCACGGTCGCGATCACGGATTGCCCGGAATCGGGTCTGGGCCGGGTTGCCCAACACGTGGTGCCGCTTCAGCTGGAGGGTGAACGCAGTGTGGCCGCAACCGGCAGTTTTACCACCACGCTCTTTGCCCTCGCGCATCTGATCGCGGGTTTCGCCGGCGACGCCGAGGATGACGTTCTTGCCCGAGTTCCCGAGGCTGTGGATCAAGTCCTCGAGCAATCGCCCCAGGTGCGCGAGCAGGCGGAACTGCTTGGCGCCTCGGACGTGTGCGCTGTGATCGGGCGCGGCTATGGCTTTCCGGTGGCGCTCGAGTGGTCTTTGAAGCTGAAGGAGGTCGCGGGTGTGTTCGCCGAGCCGTTCTCTTCGGCGGACTACCGACACGGTCCGATCGCGCTGGCGGGAAGCGGTCTGCCGGTCTTCGTCATCGACGCTCGGGGACCGACCCGCAGCGACCTCGCCGAATTGCGCGCTGAGGTCAAGCGCCGTGGCGCGCGCCTGTGCCGCGTTTCCGACGCCCCCGAAGCGGAACTCCGCTTCCCGGAGGGACCTGAGTACCTGGCGCCGATTCCCGCGACCGTGATCGGGCAGCTACTCGCCTGGCACGCCGCGCGTCTGCGAGGGCTCGATCCCGACGCCCCCGAGGGACTTAAAAAAATCACTCGCACGCTCTGAAGGCGAAGGCGCAGTGAGGTTTCAGAATTCGAGCTTCAGCCCCGGTGTTTCCCAACGCGTTGACACCAGCTTTCCCGTGCCCGAAAGCGTGATGTACGCCGTGCGCATATCCTCTCCGCCGAAGCAGATGTTCGTCGTCAGTGGATCGGGCATCGCCACGTGTCGCACCGACGTGCCGTCGGGCGAGATGATCGAGATGCCGCCGTTGACGAGCGTCGCTACGCAAACGTTTCCCTGTGCATCGACGGCCAGCGAGTCGAACATCTGCATGCCGCCCAGGCCCGCCAGTAGATAGCCCTGGTTGGGAGATAGTTGTGGCTTGATCTCTCCTGGGCCTGCGACTTCCCAGTAATAGACTCGGGCTGTCGGCGTCTCTGCCACATAGACCCGATCCCCCTCGGGAGACAGGCCGATGCCATTGGGCGCTTCGAGCGGGAAGACGACTTCGCGAATCGACTTTCCGTCGGGTGTGGCGTAGAAAAAGCCGGTCCGATCGCGTTCTCTGTCGCGGATCTTGCCGTGATCGGTGAACCAGAAACCCCCGTGTCGGTCGAAAACGATGTCGTTGGGACCGCGCAGCGGAATACCATCGCACTCGCTGTACAGTGTTTCGACCGCGCCCGTGTCGATGTTGACGCGCTGAATGCTGCCGCCGGAGTAATCATCGGGTTGCTGTCCCGGAAGTGTCAGACCCGCGACGTCGTGCCAGACGAAACCGCCGTTATTGCACACATAGACGTGACCGTCAGGTCCGATCGCGGCGCCGTTGGGGCCGCCTCCGGTCTCTGCGATGATCTCCTGTGTACCGTCGGGTCGCACCCGGGTCAGGGTTCCCCGCCGGATTTCGACCAGGATCACGCTCCCGTCGGGCATGGCGATCGGGCCTTCGGGGAAACCGAGTCCGCTCGTGATCTCCTTCAACTCAGCCATTGAGCGTCAGCATGCGGTGCGCGCCTATCATGCGCTCCTGGATTGGGACGCCGTGCGGGCAGGAACCGGCGCAGTTTGCGCTGCAGCCGATGCACCGGTCGGCCTGCTTGTCGAGTCTGGCGTAGTGCTCGATCGCATCCTTTTCGGTGCCGTAGTTCTCGAAGTACATGCGGTGTCGCAGTACGTTGTTGATCGCCAGGTTTTCGGGACAGGAGTCGAGACACTCGCCGCATTGCGCATAGCAGTGTTTGCCTGCGATCTGATCATCGTATCGTTCCAGAAGTGCGGTGTCGGCTTTCGTCAGCGCCTTGCCCGATGCGTACAGGTACTCGTCCAGGTGCTGGTGCTCGAAGAAGGAAATTACCAGGCAGGCGACGGAGGGATTCGAGAGCACCCACTTGAAGGCCGCCTGCGAGAATGCGTCCGCATCTTCCTGGAAGCCCGCCAGCCCGTGGTGTAGCGCGCCTTTGAGCGTCTTCATGGCCACGATGCCGATGTCCTTGGCCTTCGCGCGATCGATGATTCCTGCCTGCTCAGGCCATGCGCCGTGATGATAGGCGAACATCATCACGTCGAAGCGATTCGACTCGAGTGCAGCATTGGCGACTTCTTCCAGATTGGGCGTGTGCGACGTGACGCCCATGAAGCGCGCCTTGCCCTGCTGTTTGAGCCGCGAGAATGCCTCGTGCGCGTTCTCGTCGAGCAGGCGCTCGACCGTATCGCAGGAGTGGATGTGCACCAGATCGACGTAGTCGGTCTGCAGACGCACGAGACTGGCTTCGACTGCTTCCATGTATTCGCGGACCGAAGAGCCCTGTCTGATATGACCCGTCGGTCTGCAGAACTTGGTGGCGAGGAACATCTTGTCGCGACGTCCCTTGATGGCGTGTCCGAGCGCCTTCTCTGAGCTGGAACCCGAATAGTCTGGCGCCGTGTCGAAGTAGTTCACGCCGCGCTCGATGGCTTCGCGCGCGATCGCCTCGCCATCGTTTTCCTCGGTGATCTTTCCAGAGCCAAGAGCGATGTCCGATACCTCGAAGCCCGTTCGTCCGAGACGCCGGTACGATTGCACGCGCGAACCCTTCCACTCAGCGCGCGGATTCGGATCGGTCTTGATGGTTTCGGGACCGAGAGCGGGACCCGTAACCAGGGCCCAACCGCTCACGCGGCCGATCGTTGCCGCGCCCACTCCTGCGATTCCTCCGACCGTGGCCGCTGCTCCCGTGATGAAACGGCGGCGGCCCAGGCCTGTGGGAGCGGGTGCACCTTCTGCAACTTCGGGAGTTCGGCCGCGCGCCCAGACGATCGTGACGGTGATCGAAACCAACAGTCCCAATCCCGTCAGTAGGGGCAGAAAAATCGGCAGGGAGCTGGGGTCGATCCCTTCGACTCCTTCGGCCAACCAGCCTCCCAGGCCCGCGTAGGCGAGGGCGATCGTCAGAGCCCAGAGCCCCAGAACCCATATTCCCCCAAAACCGGACCTGTTCGAGTCGGACAATGCTGGTCTCCTGTGTCGGTTCCTGTCGATCTCAAACTCTCATAGCACCGCGGGGGCCGCAAGGTTACCCATCCGCCCGGAGAGCCTGGAAACCGGATCCTGAAAATTCGACAAGACATGCGCGTGCAGATGAGGCATGCTCTCGATACGGGGTTTGGTGGGAGACTGCTGACCCGCTTCTCGAGAAGGTAGACGCGGATCGCCGGGTCACCGTCGTCGGGAAGCCCGACGACGCGCATGGTTTCCGGAGCTTCAATTCGGATTCGTGCGGGGGCCAGTTTCGACTGGAATTCGACCCATGAGTTCGATCGGGAATTGGAATCGGGAAACGCGTGCAGGGGCGCGATCAGAGTCTGAGCGGAGGAGTCCCTGGGCTTTCGTCATAGGAAGAGCCTCAGGGTTCGGTTCGTCGGAAAAGTCTACGACTCGAGTCTCCGGAAGAGTCTACGACTCCAGTGCAAGGAGCAAAGCGGGTGAGCGATCGAGAGAAGGTCTCGTTCGGGGAAGGCGACAAGAGTCGCCCGGAAAACCGAAACGGAAATTCCGCCAGCTCGAATGGCGGGAGCAAGAGCGGCGGTCGCAGACGTTCCCGCCGCTCCAGATCCCGAAATAACGGAAGCCGGGCCGACGGGGCCAGAGACGGCTCTACTACCGACGCGAAACCGTCGGGTTCAAGTCGGGGATCGCAGAACTCGCAACGTCGAGCCCGTCAACAGACGGCACGTTATCGCCGCCAGGTCGAGGATCGCCTCTTCGGGAAGAAGGCGGATCGCGGTCGCTTGCGTCTCGAAGAACGCCTCCGCGAATCCCGCGGAACGCCGAATTTCTTCCGCACGTTCCGCGAGTACCTGAAGAGCTACGGCATGCCCGAGGATCTGGGGCTCTTGCTCATGCTGCTGGACCTGGAAACTGAGCGCGACGTGCTCAAGGTAACCGAGGCCATCGACGGCAAACTCGATTCCGTATCGGTGGAGCAGAAATCGCTACTGCGCAGTCGGCTGCGGAACCTGGAGATGGCGACTTCCTTCGACGCCGTTGCGGACGCCGCGACCAGCATGCTCGAGCGGCTCTGAAACGTGTCGTTTCTGGAAGGGCTGAGTTTCGACGAAACCCGTCGTTCGACTCGATCCGTGCTCGCAATTGAAAATCCGGCTCTCATCTTTGCCCTCCATTTATCCACTCATCTGGACCTGTACTGAGATCTGGATCCGTACCGAAACTCGTGTCTGTTGGACCCGCGTCCGTCTGGCTCGTGTCTGAAAAGTGAAGCCGAAAAAAATGCGAAAGTCAATGAATGGGGTGAAGCGGCTACGGCTTCGCAGCCATCAGATCGAGATCGCTGCGCTGGACTACGGAAACGAGACAGCTCCTCCCATGCTCCTGGTGCACGGAATGCGCGATCTCTCCTGGAGCCTGGATTCGATTGCGCGCGCGTTCGCCGATCGTTTCCGCGTCGTGACCATCGATCTTCGTGGCCACGGCGACAGCGATCACGTGGGTTACTACGCGCTCCCGCACTTCGTGCTCGATCTGCGTCAGGCGATCGTGCAACTGGAACTCGAGAAGCCGGTCCTTGTCGGACACAGTTTCGGCGGTGAACTCGTCGTGCAGTTCGCCGGTCTATTTCCGGAAGTTCCGCGCGCCTGTGTGTTGATCGAAGGATTGGGCCCACCGCCCTGGGAAGGCGAGGGAAGTCGCGAGGCAGGTCTGTTCTGGGCCCGCCGCATGATCGAGATGCTCGATCGGATCAGCCCGAGTGGCCGTCGGGTCGCGGATCTCGACGAAGCCGTCCAGCGCATCCTGAAGAATCATCCGGGTCTGGCCCAGGACCCGGAACGCGCCCGTTTTCTGGCTGAGCAGGGGACGCGTGCGCACGAATCGGGCGGCCTGCGCTGGAAATGGGATCCCTTCCTGATGACCTCCTGGGGAAGTTTCAATTTCCAGCAGATCGAGCAGATGTGGGCCCGTATGGACTGCCCGGTGCTCGCCATCAACGGAGGCCGTTCCGGCGAGTTCTGGCGCCGCGATACCGGCACCGCCCGACGCGGTGGCGACAACGAAGCCTATCTTCTGCCCGATGAACTGGAGCGTCGACTCGGGTTTTTTCCCGATGTAGAATTCGTCGAAACGCCAGATGCGGGGCACATGATCCACTTCGACCAACCCGAAGCTCTGAACGAAGCGATCGATCGTTTCGTGCGAGCGCGGAACCTGACCACTCCGCTCGACGAACAGGACTGACGCGTGCCCGACGGGCTGCGCGATTTCTTCGAAGGTCGTCCCTGGTGGATGAACGTCATGCTCGTGTTCTGTGCGTGGATGAGCTTCGTCTACCTGCCGTGGGACATCTTCATCAAGCCCGTTGCGGAAGACCAGGAGGTCTGGTTCGGGTTCCTGCTGACGGGCTGGGCGGCGAAGCTGACGGCACCGCTGCACTGGGCGATCTACGCGGCCGGCTTTGTCGGCTTCCACAAGATGCGTTCCTGGATGCATCCCTGGGCGGCGCTCTACGTAATACAGATCGCTCTCGGCATGCTCATCTGGTGTGTTCTCGATGAGCGCGGACCGGGTTTGATCGGCGGTGTTGTGTCGGCGCTTCCTTTTGCCGGAATCGCCTACGCGCTGTGGCAGGCGAAGCATCGCTTCGGCGAGACGGGAGCCGGGACGGTGACATGAGTTCGGCGGCGGATCTGCAAGCCGCGCTCGGGCGCATCGACCGAAAACCCTACGGCTTCTACAAGGACCTGCGCGGGCGTTCCTATTCCCTGGACGGATTCGACCTCTGCATCGATCACGTTCAGGGAGATCCGTTCGCCGCGCCCAGTCGTGTGCGTGTCGACGTCTCTCCCGCGCGCGCCGACCTGCCGGAGTTCGCCCTGGAAAACTCCGACGCGCGTCGAGCCTGTGCCGACTTTCTGTTGAGAGCTTTTCGAGAGTCGCTTCGCGCGCAATCCGTGTCGGCCGGCAGCGGCAAGAGCGGACGGCTCGAGATTTCAGCACCCGCTCAGGAAGTGCTCGAGCGCACGGCCGTGTGCGTTTCGCGGGAAGGTGCCGTTCGCGTGCGCTTGACGGCCGGGCTTCCGGCGTCGGGGCGCAGGATCCTGGCTCGCGAAGCGCAGGCGATGCTGGTGCGCAAATTGCCGGATGCGGTCGCCGCGGTCTTCGAGCATCTCGACGATCGCGGCCTGCGCGCACACGTCGAGGTGGTGGAAGACCAGGTGGCCCTTCGCGCCCAACTCGCTCCAAACGGGTTGCTCGCGTTCGTGGCGCAGGATTCCGTTCTGCCCCGATGCAGCGGTGCAGATCCGCGCCCCCTGAGCGACGGCCTGGTTTTTCAGGTGCCCGATGCACTCGCGCGCGAACTCGAAGCGCCGCATGCGGGGCGAGTGCGCGGACTCGGGATCCCCAGAGGTGTCACGTTGATCGTCGGCGGCGGTTATCACGGAAAGTCGACGCTACTGCAGGCGCTGGCGCTCGGCGTCTACGATCAGATTCTCGGCGACGGTCGCGAAGCTTGCGTGACCGATGCCGCAGCGCAGACGATTCGTGCCGAAGACGGCAGGTCGACGCGTGGCGTCGATCTGCGCGCTTTTATCTGCGACCTGCCGCTCGGACGGCGCACCGATCGCTTCGACACCGACGACGCGTCGGGCAGTACATCGCAAGCGGCGGCCATCGTCGAAGCGCTCGAAGCCGGCGCGAGTGCGCTGCTGATCGACGAGGACACGGCTGCAACCAATTTCATGATCCGCGACGCGCGCATGCGGGCGCTGGTACCGGCGGCGCAGGAGCCGATCACGCCCTACCTGGATCGCGTGCGCCAGCTCTGGGAAGAGCGGGGTGTTTCGTCGCTCATGGTCGTCGGCGGTGCCGGGGATTATCTGGACGTCGCCGATTGCGTGATCCAGATGGACGCATACCAGCCGCGCGAGGTCACGTCGCAGGCGCGAAAAGTGGTGCAGTTCCTGCCCCTGGGTGACGCGGCGCCCCGTCCTCCCGGCCCATGGCCGACGGCGTCCGCCCGCATTCCAGATCCCAAGAGTTTTGACGCCAGTCGCGGTCGCCGCTCCGAGCGCGTGCGCAGCGTGAAGACTCGGGCGATCGAATTCGGTCGAGAAGAGATTGATGTCGCGCTCTTGTACCAGCTGGTCGATCCCGCCCAGGCGCGCATGGTCGGGGATGTGCTGCTGGCTCTTTCGCGCGGATTGTGCGATGGAAAGGGCAGTCTGGCCCAGCTGCTCGACGAGATTGACCGCACCATCGAGTACGAGGGGCTGGAAGGAATCACCGAGCAGAGCTTCGGCGATCGCGCACGCGCACGCCGCTTCGAAATCGCGAGTGCGCTGAACCGGCTGCGAAGTCTTCAGCTCGTCGCAGCACAATGAGGAGATCGAGATGGACTATCAACAGATTCGCTACGAAGTCGCGGACCATGTACTGACCCTGACGCTGGACCGCCCCGAAAAACTCAACGCGTTCACGGGTCGCATGCTGTTCGAACTCCTCGATGCCTTCGATTGCGCGGATGCCGACGACGAGGTTCGCGCGATCATCGTGACCGGCGCCGGTCGCGCGTTCTGCGCCGGTGCGGATCTCTCCGGAGGTTCCGGAACCTTCGACCACGGTGATCGCGGTCCCGACGTGGGCGTAGACGGACTGCGCGACGGAGGTGGGCGCCTGACGTTGCGCATCTACGAGTCCAAGAAACCCGTGATCGCCGCGATCAACGGACCCGCGGTGGGCGTGGGCGCAACCATGACGCTTCCCATGGATATCCGTATCGCCTCTGAGGACGCCCGGCTCGGATTCGTATTCGCGCGTCGGGGGATCGTTCCCGAAGCCTGCTCTAGCTGGTTTCTGCCGCGTGTCGTCGGAATCAGCCAGGCGCTGGAATGGGTGTACTCCGGGCGAGTGTTCCCGGCGAGCGAAGCCCTCGCGGGTGGGCTCGTGCGCAGCCTGCACGCACCGACAGATCTACTGGCGGCCGCGAATGAGATCGCGCACGAGATCGCCGAGAACACATCAGCAATTTCGATCACACTCTCGAGGCAGATGATGTGGCGGATGCTGGGACAGGATCACCCGATGGAAGCCCATAAGGTCGACTCGCGGGCGATCCGCGCCTGCGGAGAGGGCGCTGACGCGCACGAAGGCGTCGCGTCGTTCCTGGAAAAGCGCAAACCGGCGTTCGCGCTGCGGCCGAGCGCGGACCTGCCCGATTTCTACCCGTGGTGGTCCGAGCGAAAATTTGAATAGCGGGGAATCCTTCGACGGGGCGGACCGTGTTGGACTTGCTAGGATCCGGCCATGGGACTTCGCGCCAGCGTACTGCTGTCGACATACAACCAGCCGGAACTGCTCGACATCGCGTTGCACGGCTTCGCCCGCCAGACGACCCGCGACTTCGAACTGGTCATTGCCGACGACGGATCCAGACCCGAAACCAAGGCCTTGATCGACCGCCACGCTGCGGATTTCCCCGTACCCATCGTGCACGTCTGGCAGCCGGACGTCGGTTTTACGAAGTCGCGTTCCGTCAATCGCGCGGTCCTGCATAGCAAGGCGTCCGCCCTGGTGTTCTCGGATGGCGACTGCATCCCGGCGCCGGAATTCGTCGAGCAGCACCTGGAAGTGAGTCGGCCCGGCTGTTTTGCAGTCGGCGGTCACGTGCGCTTGAGCGAAGACGAAACCAAGGCGCTCACGCCCGATATGGTGCACTCCGGTGAGATCGAACGCCGGGTCAGCGCAATGGAGAAAGCGCATCTCTGGTCGGTGCATCTGCGCAGCCTGGTGTATATCGCCGCGCGCAAGCGACACAAGCCGAAGATGTACGGACTGAATTTCTCGGTCGATCGCGACAGCTTCTACAAGATCAACGGCTTCGATGAGACCTACAAGGACAGTGGAAAGGAGGACTCCGATATTCGCAATCGCCTCCTGCTCGCGGGAATCCGGCCCATCAGTCTGTGGCACAAGTCGCTGGTCACCCACCAGTACCATCCGGTGCACATGACCCGCGGCGGCTGGAAGGGCGTGAAGGCCTACTACAACCGAGATTCGCTACAGGCCGAAGCGCCGACGGGCCTGCGACAACTCGCAGCCGAGATCGAGGCCAAGGGAGCGGACGAGGGGCGCAGCGAACTCAGCTGAGTCTCTGGCCGCCCGTGTAGATATTCATCTCGTCGTCGCGCAGGAATCCGACCAGAGTCATGCCCGAATCTCTGGCCAGGTCCAGGGCCAGACTCGAGGGCCCCGAAACGCTGGCCAGGATCGGCAAGCGGGCCATCAGTGTCTTCTGCACGATCTCGAAACCACAGCGACCACTGACCAACATCAAGTGTCCGGCCAGATCCCCGAAGCCTTCGCTCAGCGCCCAGCCGATCAGCTTGTCGACGGCATTGTGCCGACCGACATCTTCACGTGCGCACAGAGCGTGCCCCGCGGGGTCGAAAAGTGCCGCGGCGTGAAGCGATCCGGTTTCGCGAAACAAGGGTTGTAGCTCGCGAAGTCCGGATGCGAGTCGTGTCAGCAGTTCTGGCGCGATATGGGTCGTGTCGTCTGCAACGCTCGGTGTGTGCAAGCGCACGGCCTCGATGCTGGCCTTGCCGCACACTCCGCAACTCGAGTTCGCAAAGAAGGCGCGCTGCGCCGGCGGGTGCACCTGTTGCGCGTCGGGATCCACGTGTGCCTCGACCACGTTCCCGTTCTCATCACAGTGCGCGATCGAGATGATTTCATCGGCGTCCCCGACGATGTTCTCGCTGAACAGAAAGCCCAGCGCCAACTCGATGTCGTGTCCCGGCGTCCGCATCGTCACCGCGATCGGTTCTCCACTGAGCCGGATCTCGAGCGGTTCTTCGATCACGATCCTGCCCGTTTCCCGCCGGTGCTTCGCGTCGCGTGCTGAAGTATTCAACTTTGCGTACTCGTCGGAGCGACTTCCCGGCGGGCGCTGGGTTGAACTCATGGTGCCGGGTCCGGCCCCAGCGCGTTCACGCGCGCCTCGTGCCGCCAGTGTTCCAGGCGTTCGCTGAGTGTGCTCGCACCCGCGAGTTGGCTTCCGAAAAGGAGTGGGGCGCTGAGCGTGTCGAGGATCGCCAGGCGCAGGGCGCCAAAGCCGCTGAGCGCCGTGTCGAGTCGGCCAAAGCCGGGTTCGGTGTCCAGATAGTGCTCGGGCGGTTCGGGCAGGCGCTCCACGTCCTCGCCGCGCAGACCTTCGAGGAGGCCGGTCGAGAGGCCCGAAAGCCCCAGGCCGATGCGCTGGATTCCCGAGCTGAGCGCGCCGCCGAGAATCGGTGCGGTCGCTCGGTTGTCGTCTACCAGGCTGAGCACGTCTCCGCTGGTCGCGATCAAGGAGGCTCCGATCAGGCCCAGGCCACCGCCGGCATCTCCCACCATCACCACGGGGGCTCCGATCAGCGTGCGCAGTGCGCCCGGGAGGTCGGGACCGGCCCAGGCCGCGGGCGGGACTGTCCAGAGAACCAGGAATAGCAGCACACGAGTCACACGAACTCCGATACCGCACGCTAAGATGTCTGTCGATGGAAGAGTTTGAACTGAGCGCAAGAATCCAGGCTCCGCCCGAGAAGGTTTGGGCGGTTTACACAGACCATGTCGGCTATGAAAAATGGGCCGGCGTCAAAGAGGTGGTGCTGCGCCAGCAGGGCGAACCGGCCCCGAACGGACTCGGCGCGATCCGCGTGATCCGGGCCAACGGAATCGCGATCGAGGAAGAGGTCACCGCCTTCGAACCGCCCAAGCGCTTCGGGTACCGCATGGTCAGCGGTGTTCCGGTGAAGGACTACGTGGCAGAAGTGCTCTTCGAGGAGGCGGACGGCGGCACACAGATCAGCTGGCGTGTGCGTTTCGCGGCCCGGATTCCGGGGACGGGCTGGTTGATGAAGCGTGTCATCAAGAGTTCGCTCTCCCAGATGCTCGAACGCCTAACGCGGGTGGATTTTACTACGGTCTGATTTTCTGCGGATACCCCGCAAAAATTGCTTCAGTCGCATACGCAACTGCCGATCAATCTCTCGTAGTCGCGGAACGCTTTCCCGCACACGAGATTTCAGGGGAGGGCGGGAGCGCAGGCGGTTGGAACTTTGGGGGGGGATCCGCCGCTAGTGCTTCCGCCCCTTCCTATTTAATCAGCTCGCCACGCAGCAGGCTCCTCGATCTCGACCCGTCGGCCGCGCTCAGAACCAGCGGCTCACGCTTGTCAGATGATCGAGATCTTTCGCGAGAACTTCGAGTTCCGCCGGGCGATTCGGGATGTAGCCCGCCTTCGTCTTCTCTGCTGCACCCTGATTCACGATCAGATGCAGGGCGTTCTTGAAGTTGATGTTGCTCAGCAGCTCCGGCGCCTGCACACGGTCTTGTAGGAGCAGTTGTCGGCCGATCGTCTGGCAGCGCCGCAGAAGATCGGCTTCCGAGATCGGCGTATCTGGATCGCTACAGGTGCGCAGCGTTTCGGTCACGACCTGATAACTCTCCAGGAAGTCGAGCAGGATGCGCGGACCGGCCGCGCCAAACGGTGGTTTGCCGGCTTCGCGATCGCGCTGGATCAGCTCGAGTTCGAATGCGACTTCCTGTCGGAAGACATCGCGTTCACTGAAGAAGAACTCGAATTTCAGCAGGGCGCGCAATCGCAGGGCCCAGGACTCGATGTCGTCGCCGTGTTTGGCGGCTTCTTCCGAGAGCGATGCGAGCGCCCTCAACAAGAAGAAATGGATGACGGTATTGCGATAGTACGAAGCCGCGTTGTGACCGCTCTCGGCCACGAAGTAGACGGGCTCGTTGCCGTCCAGGTAGCATTCGATGACCGATTTTCCGTCCAGAGCCTTCACGGCTGCTTCTACGGTGGCTTCGGCGCCGCTATTCACCTCGTCCGTCACTGCAATTCCGCGCGCTTCCGCGTAGTCCAGAACGCGCTGCGTTCGCTCGATGAACTGACTGCGCGTCAGAGCTCGCCGGCCCGCGCCCAGAAGCACAGAGCAGGCGATGCTGACCGCGGTCATCTGCATGGTGGCGTTGATCTGATTGGAGATCTGGAATGCGAGCTTCTCGACGACCAGTGCGTCGTCGCCGGAGCGTTCGAGGTGTTCGCGCAACGAGATGGGTTCCGCGAAGCGAACGTAGACGCGTCCCAGTTTGTTCCAGCGGGCCGCGTGGATCATCTTCACGAGAAACCAGAAGCTCTCCGCTTCTTTCGCGTCGCCGAGTTGCTGGCGAACGTACTCCCCGACTTCCAGGATTTCGTCGTAGTTGATGGCCGTGGGCACGATGCGCACTTCATCGACGTCGTTCTTGCGCACGCCGTCCACGATGTAATTCAGCATTCCGTAGCGGGGCGGCAGGAGTTTTCCCGAACGAGTGCGCCCGCCTTCGATGAAGAACTCCTGGTGGAAACGCCGTTGCACCAGATAGTGGATGAAACCGCGCAGGCACTCCTTGTAGATGGGGTCGTCCTGGAAGGAGCGGCGGATGAAGTAGGCGCCCGTCCCCGGCAGGATGTAGCTCATCGGGAAGAAGCTCATGTTGATGCCCGCGGCCGTGTGGGGCGGCGGGAATCCGGAAGAAAACAACAAGTTGTACAGCGTCAGGTGGTCGAAGTTGCTCTTGTGCGACGGAATGAAGAGCAGGGCTGATTCACGTCCGTATTTGTGCAGCTTTTCGAGTTGTTCGGGATCGACGCAGATCTCGCTGTCGTAGGCCATGCCCAGCACCCAGCCGGTAAAGCGTCGGAAGATCTCCATGAAATAGCGGTTGTGGCGGGTGTCGAGTTCGCGCAGTCCGCGCTCGGCCAGCTTGAGGGACTCTTCTCGCGTCATGCCCGCGGAAGCACCTGCGGCTGCCACGCGATCCTGGAACTCCACCTGGCCCATGATCTGCTCGACGAGCAGGCGCGGCACCTTGTAGTGATCGCCAAAGACCTGTCGCTGGGTGACGGACAGCGCCTTGACGGCCTGTTGTCGCACGTAGGCGGAGAGCAGCAGGGTGTCACCGGGCTGCTGGACTTCGCCTTCGAGCGCGGTACGTGTCCCGGGCGAGCCGATGATCACGCGCACGCGGCCCTTCCTTCGAACGTGGATCCAGCGCGACCACTCTGGCGGATCGTACGGATTGCCCAGTGGAAGATTCCACAGCGACGCGGAGTGATTCGCCGGACCCCAGAGTGTTTCGATCGGGATCAGGTCGACCTCGCGGTTTTCGCGCGCGGCCCAGGCGAGCAGTCGCGCCAGGCGATCGGGTCCCGTGCGTGGGGGCGAAAGCGGTACGAGCACCGGATCTCCGGCCAGAAACGAATCCTTCAGACCCTTGCTCGCAGTGGTGACTCGATTGCTGGGAATCCACTTCGGAAAGGCCTCGCCGGCCGCGGCCAGGCTCGCCCGGATCACGCGCGCGTCCATCCGGGATTCGAGTGGCGCAAGATAGATGCGCGGGCGCGTCTCCGAGGGTAGTTCGGAACCCACCGGCCGCTCCAGGGGAACGGCAAAGGCACCGGAGGACGGGCCGATGGGACGAATCGGAAGAGTATCCTCCATGGTTCCACTCTAACCCGCGGCGGCTCGTTCGCGAAATGGCTCCGAGATCGGCCCCATGACGCATAACGTCATTTTGGGCGAGCTACTCGGGAGCGAATGCGGCCAGGACGTCTTTGTGAATCCGCTTGGGCCGCAGCGTCTCCGAATCGACAAACGCCCAGGTCGTCTTCGATTCGACCAGTAGCTCGCCGTCACTGGCGCGCGTGAAGCGCGCGTTTCGCTGACTTCGAGCGCCCTTCATCGATTCGACCCAGGTTTCTTCGATCAGTTCTTCATCGGGGAGCGCGGACTGATGGTAGTCGATCTCGTGCCGGCGGATGATCCAGATCGCACCGTACTCGCGCAGTTTGCGCATCGAGAAACCCAGGGAAGATGCGTGCGCATGCGCGAGTTCGGCGATGAACCCCACCCACACCGCATTGTTCACATGCCCGAGCATGTCGATGTCTTCCGGCTTCACCACGCGCCGACGCTGGAATCTCGCCATCCTCTCTAGAGCGGTTCCGCGAGCACGCGGCTGACGTAGTCCCGGTACTCCGAGGCGGGCATCTCGTCGAGCAGGGCTTCGAGATCTCGCGTGTTGATGAAGCCCTGGCGCAGCGCGATTTCTTCGAGACAGGCGATTTTCAAGCCCTGCCGGTGCTCGATGGTCTCGATGAAGTTCGCCGCCTGCAGCAGGCTCTCGTGCGTTCCGGTGTCGAGCCAGGCGATGCCGCGACCCAGGCGAATCGCGCGAAGCTCGCCGCGTTCGAGGTAGGCCCTGTTCAGATCCGTGATCTCCAGCTCACCCCGAGCAGAGGGTTGTAACGTCTTCGTCAGTTCCACCACCTTGCGGTCGTAGAGGTACAGGCCGGGGATGGCCAGATTGGAACGCGGCTGTTCCGGCTTTTCTTCGAGGCTCAGGACCTTGCCCGCCGCATCGAATTCGACCACGCCGTAGCGGCGCGGGTCTCCCACCGGATAACCGAAGATCAATGCGCCGCTGGTGAACTCACCGACGGCCTCGTCGAGGTGCATGCGGCCGTAGAAGACGTTATCGCCCAGGATCAAGGCCACCGGATCCTCCGCGATGAAGCTTTCGCCGATCATGAAGGCCTGCGCGATCCCCTTGGGTTGGGCCTGTTCCGCGTAGCTCAGCGAAATTCCCCAGCGCGAGCCATCCCCCAGGAAAGCTTCGAAGCGAGGCAGGTCGTGCGGAGTGGAGATCAGCAGAATCTCGCGGATGCCCGCAAGCATCAGCGTGGACAGTGGATAGCAGATCATCGGCTTGTCGTAGATCGGCTGGAGCTGCTTGCTCGCCACCTGACTGATCGGGTAGAGCCGCGAGCCGGAGCCACCCGCCAAAATGATGCCCTTCAATTCACCACCTCCCCTAGTGGAGGCCCGGATAGTAGTCTCTGGGGCCGTGCCAAGCGACAAGCGGATCTACGATGCCTATATCGCAAGTCGTCAGAGTGCAGCTCTGGCCGCAGCGGTGCGTCTGGGGGTGTTCGAGGCGCTCGCGCAGCAGGGCTGCGACGTCGAGCGGTTGGCGCAGCGCCTCGAGCTATCGCCTCGCCCGACGCGCCTGCTTCTCAGAACACTGCAGACCATGGGACTCGTTCAGTCTACACAGGAGGGGTTCGCACTCGCCGAAGATGCGGCGGCGTTTCTGGTGCGCGGCAAGCCCGGGTGGGTGGGTGGATTGATCGACCTGGAGGTCGACAACCCCATGACCCCCGCGCTCTTGCTCGAGGCCCTGAAGCGAGACGGACCTTCGGTGTACGGATCGAGCGATCCCTGGCAGGCTCACGCGCAAGATCCGCAACGCGCCAGCGCCTTCACCGCCGCCATGCACAGCATCTCGGAGGGGCCCGCCGCTGCACTGGCCGAGCTGCTCGATCTCCCGGGTGCGTCGCGCGTGCTCGACGTCGGCGGCGGTTCCGGTGCGCTCTCGATCGCACTCGCGCGCCGGACTCCCGGTCTGGAGTGCACGATCTGGGATCTGCCTTCGGTCTGTGAGCTGGCCAGAGGCTACCTGGACGCGTCCGGGTTGGCGGATCAGGTGTCGATGCGCGCCGGAGACATTTTTCAGGATCCCTTCCCCGAAGATCACGACGCGATCCTGTTCTCGCAGATCCTGCACGACTGGTCGCCCGAGACCGGGGACGAACTCCTGAGTCGCGCGTGGGCCGCGCTCCCGGCCGGGGGGCGCGTGATCATCCACGAAAAGCTCATCGCCGAAGACGGTTCGGGACCGCTGGCCAATGCGCTGGTCGATCTCGACATGCTGGTGTGGACCGAAGGTCAGCAGTGGACGCAATCGGGTCTGCACAAAGCCCTGGAAGCGGCGGGCTTCGATTCGGCGCGTTGCCGCGCGACGACCGGTTACTGGAGCGTCGTCGACGCGCTCAAGCCGAGCTGAGCGCGCGGCGGCCGGACTTCCGGGTCAGGGCAGGAGCTTCGCGATTTCCTGCGCGGTCAAGCCGGACTCGCGCAAGACGTCTTCGCTGTCGGCGCCGAGTTCGGGAGCGGGTCGGTTCGAACTCAGGCGATGGGCCGACATGCTCAGCGGCGCACCGACCGTGGAGAAGCGACCGACGCGCGGATGGTCCACCGTTTCCAGATAACCCATCGCCTTGACCTGCGGATCGTCCAGGATCTCGTGCATCTCGCGGACGGGAGACCAGATCACACGATGCTGTGTCAGTATGACTTCCCATTCGCTCAAGGTGCGCGAGCGGAATACCTCGTCGAGGATTTCGACCAGGGCCTGCGAGTTGCGGAACCGCGGAACCGGCCCGTCAAAGCGTTCGTCGGCCAGAAGATCCGGACGCTCGAGGGCTTCGCACAGGATCGGCCAGTAGCGATCCGATTCGATCATCACGACCACGATCCAGCGCTCGTCTGCCGTCGGGTAGAAGTTCCAGAGTGGATTGGCCGGCTTGGCGCGATCGTGCAAGGGCGGCGAGTGGCCCGCGACCAGAACCTGGGACAGGTCATTGCCCTGCACGTACATCCCGATCTGCAACAGGGACACGTCGATCTCCTGCCCCTCACCCGTCTTGTCGCGCGTGCGAAGGGCCGCCAGTATTCCGCAGACCAGGCTCAAGCCCGCAGCGTGATCGCCGACTCCGGGACGCTGAAAAGTCGGCGCGGCGTCGGGATGTCGAATCAGGTCCATCATGCCGGTGCGCGCCCAGTACGCTGCGTAGTCGAAGGCGGGTTTGTCGGCTTCCTCGCCGCCACGTCCGTAGCCATTGAGCGCGGCGTAGATCAGGGCGGGTCGCTCGGGCCGCAGAGTGGCGGCGTCGAGCCCGAAGCGCTCACAGCGCCCGGGCAGCATATTCGTCAGCACTATGTCGCAGCGATCGATCACGCGCCGCAGGGCTTCGAGGGCTTCGGGGCGAGTCAGGTCGAGAACCAGCGACTTCTTGCCGCGATTGCTCATCTCGTACTGGGGCGAGGCGTCGAACTCGACCTTGAAACCGGCCATCCTGGGCCGGCTGTTCCTGTAGGTTTCCCCCTGCGGGACCTCTACCTTGATGACCTCCGCGCCCAGGTCGGCGAGCAGGGCTCCGGCCGAGGGGACGGCCACGAAGGTGGCGATTTCTACGACCCGGATTCCGTCTAGCGGCAACGACATTAGCGCCAAAATCCCAGGAACCCCTCTTCCCGTCAAGCCTGGATCCCGAGAGGAGAGCCGCTGAACTCGCGACAGATCGGTGCCGATATGGCAAGCTCCCGATCCTTCCAGGAGATCGATATGGCCAAGGGCGCACGCGAAAAGATCAAGCTCGAGAGCACGGCGGGAACCGGCTTCTTCTACACCACGATGAAGAACCGGCAGACCACCCCCGACAAGCTCGAACTCAAGAAGTACGACCCCAAGGTCCGCAAGCACGTGATCTTCAAGGAAACCAAGCTCAAGTAGAGCTCCGGGCGGACCCGGGGAAACAGAACTCCCCAGCGACCCCGAATTCGAGAGCGTCCGCAGCGAGGCAAGGCCCGCAAAGCGATGCAGATGCTCGATCTACAAAGGGATCCGCTTGACCGGTCCGAGGCCGATCGGTAGGCTCGATCGCTCGAGGGTCGAAATGCGTCCGGCAGAATTCCGGTCTGGAGGAGCCGCTTCATGAGTACGGTTGCGAGCTATTTCGGGCTGACCAAACCACGGCTCCTACCCCTCGTTCTGTTCTCGGGCTTGCCTGCGCTGATCATGGCCGGAGGCGCCTGGCCCAGCCCGAATGTGATGATCGTGGTCCTGCTCGGAACGGCCCTTGCCGCCGGGGCCGCGAATGCGCTGAACAGCTACCTGGAACGAGATCGCGATTCGCAAATGGAGCGCACCCGATCGCGTCCTCTGCCTTCGGGCCAGATCGAGCCGGTCCATGCGCTGATCTTCGGTCTGACGCTTTCGCTACTGGCCGTGGCAACGCTCTGGATTTCGGCCGGGCCCGTTCCCGCCGGAATCGCGCTCGCCGCGATCGCCTTCTACGTCTTCATCTACACCCTGTGGCTCAAACCGCGCACGCCGTTTGCCGTCGTCGTGGGGGGGGTGTCGGGAGCGATCTGCCCGCTGATTGCCGATGCGGCGATTGGCGGGAGTGTTGGAGCCGCCGGCTGGCTCCTGTTCGCCATCATCTTCATGTGGCAGCCGCCCCACTTCTACGCAATTGCCTTGTATCGCCAGAGCGACTACCGACAGGCCGGTTTTCCGATGCTGCCCGATCGCATCGGTGCCGAGGCGACGCGCAGACGGATCTTGATGTGGATTGCCGCATTGATTCCCCTGAGCTTGCTTCCGCTTGCCCACGGGATGTTGGGACCGATCTACGGAGTCAGTGCGCTCGTGCTCGGCTGCGTTTTCTTCGGCCAGGCCGTCGTTTTGCACCGGCGCCGCGACACCGCGAGTGCCCGTCGACTGTTCAGCGTTTCACTGCTGTACCTCATGGGCCTGTTTGGCATGATGCTCATCGACCTGGCCTGGACGGCGATCGCTTGAGCGATTCCCTCCGGCTTTCCAGCTGGGGCGCCATCCCTTGATCTTCGAACTCTTCGGCATCGTCGCACCCACCTTCATCTGCGCGGCCGTCGGATTTACCTGGGTTCGCCTCGGCGTGAACTACGATCGCAAGATGATCACCGACCTGATCATGAACGTGGGCGCACCGTGTCTGGTGTTCTCGAAGATGGTCGGACTCGCGGGCGGCACGGACGAATTCGTACTCCTCGCTGGAATCTCGATGCTCGCCATGGCGCTCAGCGGGGCGGGGGGCTGGTTGCTGTTGCGCGCGATGCGCCTGCCTTCGCGCACCTATCTGTCGCCTTTGATCTTCGGCAATACTGGCAATATGGGCATGCCTCTGTGCCTGTTCGCGCTGGGCGAAGAGGGTCTGGCGCTCGGTCTGGCGTTTTTTGCGACGCATTCGATCACTCACTTCACCGTCGGGGTCGCCATCTGGTCCGGTAGGTTTTCGTGGCGGGAACCGCTGACCAACCCGCTCGCGTTGGCCGGGGCGATCGCGATCGCGGTGTTGTGGTCGGGTGTCAGCGTTCCCGGCTTCATCACCGACACCACGGGCCTTCTGGGTGACTTCACGATTCCACTCATGCTCATCACTCTGGGCGTGTCGATCGGAGAGATGCACGTTTCGAATTTCTCGCGCACGCTCGTGCTCGCGAGTGCGCGCCTGCTCATGGGCGGGGCGGTCGGCGTACTCCTGGCCGGGTTCTTCGAACTGGAAGGAATCTCGCGCAGCGTCGTGATCATTCAATGCGCGATGCCGGCGGCGGTCTTCAACTACTTGATGGCGCAGCGTTACGACCGCGCACCGGAAGAGGTTGCGAGTCTGGTCGTCCTGTCCACGTTGCTCGCGTTTGCCGCGTTGCCCGCGTGGCTGGCGTTTGCACTCTGAGCCTCTGAGGTGGTTCATTCCGGTCTTCTTGAGCGTCCGCCGATGTGGCGCGAGAGTCCGGTCAGTAATGGACGGCGGGCACCTCCTTGCGCCGCTGACGCCGCAGCCAGCGGCCGTCACACAAACCCGACGCTAGTTTCGTATTCATGATTCTCACGCTCATCCGTACGCGTCTCCGTCTGGCGGTTTCGGCGCTGACTGTGTTCTCGCTCGCCTGCCTTCCCGGTAAGCCGCCGGAGATTCCGGCCTACTACACCGACGAGCAGGTCGAGGAGAACATCGTCGTGTACCTGGGGATTCTCTTCGGAGAGCACCCGCCAACGATCAACGATTACTACGCGGCCGAAGGTCCAGCGCCCGGCTACGAGCGCGACCTCGAGATCGCTCGCTGCGCGCGCGAACTCGGCACGACGCTCGAATCACAGCGCATTCACTCGGCCCCTTCCTGTCTGGATTGGATTTCGCTGCGCCGACGCAACGCCGCTATGGAGCCATCGCTCTTCTATCAGGCTGTGCGCGAGATTGCGCCGGTCCAACCGGAGAACCTGAGCATCGAGGTGATTGCACACCCGCGCGAGGTGGACGGATACTTCCGCATCCTGGTGCACGATACGACATCGCGTCGCTGGTTCGAGATGTACCACGCACCTCGACCAGAGATGACGCGCATCTCGCGTCTCGGCATCCAGCGCATCGATTCGGAACTGGTCGTCGATCTGCTCGGCGAACGTCTGGAAGACGATCGCCACTGACAGGCCCTGGTTCTGACCACAACTCATCTGTTCAGGCGGGAAGGCCTTCGTCCTCGGCCACGCCGAGCATCAGGTTGAGATTCTGAATGGCGGCACCGGCTGCGCCCTTGCCGAGATTGTCGAGCGTGGCCACCAGCAGGACGTGTCCCGCCGGGTGCGGGATGACGCGCAGTTCGATGCGATTGGTATCGTTGCACGCCCGCGGATCGAGCGCGCGTTCGTCACTCGCGAATGGTTCCTGCACGGGGATCACCTTGACGAAGATCTCGCCGCGATAGCGCGCGTCGAGGCACTCCCAGAGCTGTTTCCCGCTGACGCTCGCGTCGCCGCTCCCGGGCTTCAATTGCGTGGTGTGCAGGGGAATCTGCACGCGCATGCCGCAGCGAAAGGGTCCGACTGCGGGTACGAACACAGGAGAGTGATCCAGTCTGGCGTGCTTCTGGATCTCGGGCATGTGCTTGTGCAATCTGTCGAGTGAGTACGGCGCTTCGTAGGGAAGCGTCAACAACCCGTGTTCCGGATCCTCCCACTGCTCGATCTTCTGGCGTCCGCCACCCGAGTAACCGGACAAGGCGTGAATCGCGATGGGGGAAGAACTGTCCAGCAGGTCTGCGTCGACTAGCGGCCGCAGGGTGATCGCCGATGCAAGGGCATAACAACCCGAATTCGAAACCCGCTTCGAGGAACGGATCGCTTCTCGTTGATCGGGAAGGAGTTCGGGGATTCCGTACACCCAACCGTCGGCCACCCGATGGGCCGTGCTCGTGTCGATCACGCGCGTATCCGGGTTGTCGATCCACGACACGGCCTCGCGGGCTGCATCATCGGGCAGGCACAGGACGACCAGGTCCGCGGCGTTGAGGAATTTGCGTCGCGCCTCGGGACTCTTGCGCTGCGCGGTTTCGATCTCGATCAGTTCGAGGTCGTCGCGATCCCGAAGCCAGTCCCGAATGCGCAGACCCGTGGTGCCCGCGTGCCCGTCTATGAAGACCTTGAAAGACATTCAGGGCATTCTGCCACGTCGGACGGGCTCTGCCAGAGATTCCCGAAAGAACGCCGCGATCGCCGCTGTCGGGCGGTGATCCAGCGTCGAGAACCCGATTCAGCGGCGCGGAGCGGCCGGTATTTCGATCTCGAGTTTGCGTTGGCGCTCGATCTGCTTCGCCTTGCCTTGCGAGCGGGCATCCTCGACCAGTGTGTCGCGAGCGCTCTTCAAGCTCTCGTTCTCGTCTCGCAACTCGGCCAGGTAGTGTTTCAGATAGCCCGGCTCCGAGTACACGCGAAAGCGAAACAGACCGGACAGGCCGCGCTCGCTCTCCACGCGGATTTCCACGTCATTGGCTCCCTGCTGTAGCTGAAGCTCCCCGGTGAAGTGACTGCGATCTTCGCCCAGCAGGTCCTGGGTCTGGTTGCCCGTCGTCACATTGCGCGCGAACAGGCCTTTGATGCTGCGCGACACCAGGGCGGGCAGGGCGACCTCGATGGCTGCCGGCGAGGGCACGCGCACCATGCGGCCACGCGTGCGCCGCGCGAGTTGTTGCCACACGCGCGCGCTGCGATCCGCCTCGAAGACCAGCGGATGCACGCGCAGCTTGCGCCGGTTCTTGCGCCCGAAGCTGGCCATCTGGACGATATCGGACATGCCATCACCGCGACCGAACACGTGGCTCGACGGACAGGGCGACACATTGCGTCGCGCCTCACACGCGGAGGTGTCCCGATTCTTGGAGGCCCGAGACATGCGGCACTCGGTAAAGCGCCCGGAATGCGGCAGATCGCCGTCCGTCAGCAGGACGATTTCGCGGTCCATTCCCGAGGGCGTGTCTTCGAGCCAGTCGCGTGCGCTCCAGAGCGCACACACGGCGTCGGTGCGTCCGTCTCCTCTGGGAAACTCGCGGCGGAAACGCGCCAGTGCATTTCGCAGCGCTTCCGGATCTCGGCCCGGCTTGATGATCGGCCAGGTCGATTCGCCAAATGCGATCACGCCGATCTCGAGTGTGTCGCCGTCGAGCATTTCGATCAGGTGATCGAGTGCGCGCCGCTCCGCTTCGAGTACGGGAATCTGCACAGTGCGGCCGTTCGGTCCCTGGAAGGCTGTGCGCGAGTTGGCGCTGGCCGATGCATCGACCAGTACGATCACGCGCCGCGGTCCATTGGACTCAGGCAATTCCAGGCGTCCACTGATGGGCAATCGTTCGCGATCGATCACGGGCACCAGCACGCGCCCACCCACCCGCGCGGTCACCAGCGGATAACTCAGCCACATTCCCAGGTTCGCGTGCACCGGACCGTAGATGCGGTCCGTGCTCCACTCTTCGCGCACTCGCCGCTCAAAATCCTCACGCACCCGGTTGGGCCAGGCGCGCGGCCCGGCATCGGTCAGGACCTGCACGTCGGAGGGCACGCCGCCGGAGATCGGATCCAGCGCATCGACCCGATATGCGTCGTACAGATCGACGGGCTCGGAGCGATTTCGATGTTTGCGACCGCGGGCTTCAGCCCAGTCGGGGACAACTCCGGACAAGAAGGCCAGAAGCACCAGAACCAGCACTGCCGCGAGGGATTGGGGGATTTTCCTCACACCCTGAGAACGGAGCAGGAAGCTGGAAACCTGAGCGGATAAATCTACATCATAGGAGTCGAGAATAGAGCGGGGTTTTGACGATAATTCCCGAGTCTAATACTATGCTAATATCCCGAAGAACCGAAGAATTCATACGGTTTGGTACCGTAGAATTACAGGAAGGAAGCGTTGATGCCGCAGCTCACGCTCGTGGACACTCCTAGAATGGCGCCGAGTATTCTCGACGAGGTGCAGTCGGGCACCATGGCCGACTGGTCTGCCGAGAAGGTTCTGGAATGGGGTTTCGAACGCTTCGCCCCGCGCATCGCGCTTTCGGCCAGCTTCGGTTCACCCGAGGGCCTGGTGATTCTCGATCTGATGCACAAGATCGACCCCAAGCTTACGCGCGTATTCACGATCGACACGGGCCGACTTCATCAGGAGACCTACAACCTGATGGACCGCGTGCGCGATCGTTACGACATGGAAGTCGAGGTGTACTTCCCCAATCCGGAGAGTGTGCAGTCGATGGTGCGCAAGGACGGCTTGAACCTGTTCTACGAGACCGCCGACAAGCGCAAGCAGTGCTGTGCGGTGCGCAAGGTTGAACCGCTCGAACGCGCGATGGCGGACCTGGACGCCTGGATCGCGGGACTGCGCTCGGGCCAGTCCGTCACGCGTGAAAACGTCGCGAACATCGAAGTCGATGAGGTGCACGACGGTCGCATCAAGTTCAACCCGCTGGCCGCCTGGACTCGCTCCGATGTGCTCGACTACGTGAACCGAAACAGTGTTCCGATCAACGCGCTACACGCAGAGGGTTACCCGAGCGTGGGCTGCGCGCCCTGCAGTCGAGCCATCCGCGAAGGTGAAGACGAGCGCGCCGGACGTTGGTGGTGGGAGTCCGAAGAAAACCGCGAATGCGGCATCCACGTCGGGTACGAAGACTCGGGTTCGGGTATCTAGCGCGGCTTCCCGCTCTTCCGATCCGGAGAATCGACCGGAGAACGGACCGAAGTCCACCGTTGGCACCGAGCGATTCAGTCACCGACCCTCGCCAGAGATCAGGCAGGACGCCGGCCCGTCAGCCTGCCAAGATAAATATTTATGCGACTCGCACGGTCGGAATAAGGCGCCGAATAAGACGAAACGGGTTGTAAGCCGCTGTTCTTTGGGAGAAAATGATTTTGACGGTCGGACGTTATCCGACTCAGCCGCGCATGGAGCGCGGTTGTCGAATAGTAGTTAGCCGGCGTGCAGATGATTCGTGCGGTGCTCCTGGCGACGGTCGTAGCAGTGAGCTGCTCATCCGAGAATCTCGCGGACTGGAACGAACCCGGAGTCCTCTCTCCGGAAGGCTGGGCGAAGGCTCGAGTTCTTGAGTTCGAACTCGACCACGATCCTCCCCACTCGCAGGTGTACGTCACATTCGACCGTGGCAAATGCGGTGGCGGCTCCTATTCGGCAAGCGGAGTGGGCCTGGATCTTACGCTGCAGTGGCTCGACGCCGAAACGTTGGAGGTTTCGCATCCAGCGCACGTTCAGTTCGATTCGATCCCATCGGGTGCTCAACTCCAATGTCTCAATCGAAAGGTGCGGGTCGTCCTTGCGCCGCGTTGAAGCTCCCCCTTAAGTAGGGCCTCCCCGTTCATTGAGGTGTAGCTCATCGCGAACAGCCGTATAACACCTATCAGGCCCCCGGTTGTCAATAGGCGCAGACGTCCGTTGACGCCGGCCAAGTGTTGCTCCGGTCGTTTGTTTCAGGCGCTTCGCTTCTCCTCGGTTCTGTCTTGCGTTTCTCTCACGGTTGCAGACCACGTCTGCACCAAACACCTATCGGGGATCTTGATCGGAACGCTG